>JALDXK010000268.1:0-7788 GCA_032155105.1 Acidobacteriota bacterium | reverse complement strand
TGTAGCGATAGATGCGCTCCATCTCGAGATCGCCGAGCAGGTACTTGTTCGTGGCCGCGGCCGGAAGAGGCGTGGCTGGATCCTGATCGATCAGATCCGGGAACGGGGGATTGACGATGTTGACTTCCCGCTGCTGGACGCCGTTGACGCGGAGCGTCTGCTCGTAGACGTTCGTGGGCAGCCAATTGTAGAAAAGGCCCCAGCTCGTGCGAATGGTCGTCCGGCCGCTCTCGCCCGGCGCCCACGTCAGGCCGAGTCGCGGCGCAAAGCCGCTGAGATCGTGCACGTGCGTCTGTGCCTCGTAGCGAAGCCCCGGGCTGAAGGTGAGGTTCCGCCGCAGCCGCAGATCGTCCTGCACGTACACCGCGCCTTCGAGGTGCGAGTAGGTGATCAGCGGATCGCCGATGCGCCGCGTGTAGTTACGGGCCAGGCCCAGCTCGAACTCCTGTTGGCTCGAGAAGATATAGGTCCCCAGGTAATTCGACATGTCGTCGGCCCGGTAGGTGCGGCCTTCGATCAGGATGCCGGCGCGCATGGTGTGGATGCCGCGCACGTGGTTCAGATCGGACGAGAGCTCGAAGTCCTTCTGCGTGCGGCCGCCTCTGACCTGGGCGCCGCCGCGCGTAAAGCTGTCGAGGACGCGAATGGTGGGTGCTTCCAGCGTGGCGATCGACGAATTCTCGTTGAACCGCAGTTGCAGGCGCGAGTTCAGGAACAGGTTGGCGCCAATCGGTCCGGTCTCCTGCATTCGTACCTGGTTGCCGAACGACTCGTTCGCGTAAGCGCGCTCGGTGAGATCGAAACCACCGATGCCGAGATTGCGGCGCTCCGACTGGTTCTGCGAGTAGCCGACGCGCAGCATGTGCTGCGTGGTCAGCGCGTAGTCGACCATGCCGTTGACGTTCCAGCCGTTGGTGGGACGACGCGCCAGCAGCCGAGATTCCTTGCGTCCGTCGATCGTCGTGAAGGTGGCCACCGGCGTGTCGTACTGCTTGCGGCCGCCGATGAACAGCGAGAACGAGCTTTTATTCGGCCTGATGGTGCCGCCGACGTTGGCGTCGAAGTTCTGCGTGCGCTCGGGCGCCTTCACGTCGATGAACGGGTTGTCGCCGCCGAGCACGCTGTCGCGGACGCGCGTCGAGAAGCCGCCGCGAATCGGGCCCACGCCCGCCTGCGTGATGATGTCGATGCCGTCGTTGTCGGCCGAGTGATTTTCGGCGGGGAACGTGTCGCGGACGATGCGAATCGAGCGGATGACGTCGCGCGAAGGGAGCGTGCCGCCGTTGAAGCCATCGATGCGCACGCGCGCCGCGCCGCCGGCCATCTCGACCAGCTGGTTGACGAGGTCGTTCGGATCGTCGGGAAGGGCGTCGATCTCGTCGGCGGTGAGTTGCGTGGTCAGCGAGCCGCCGTTGGGATCCGCGGCGGCCGCCGTGGCGTCGCGCCCCACTTCCACGACGTCCTCGAACGCGGTGAGCGCCAGTTCGATCTGCTGCGTGTTGTCGCCGGCGCGAAGCCGCACGTTGGTGAGCGTTCCCGGATCGAAGCCGCTGAACTCGGCGGTGATCGCATAACGGCCCGGGGTGAGCCCACTGATGGTGGCGAGGCCGGTGTCGCTGGCCTGCAGGGTGCGTGGCGTACCGGCCGGTGCATCTTCCGAGACCACGGTCACGCTGGCGCCAGGCAGGATCGCGCCCGTGGCGTCGACCACGGTGACCAGCAGCCGCGCCTCGCGCGGCGCCTGTGCGAACGCGTGCAACGCAGGAAGAAAGATGAGCAGCGCGGCGAGGCCGGTCGTCACGAACGACATGCTGGGAGAGTTACCCACATCGCTGGTGCCCTGTTTACTCAGCCGTAGTGATCGTACCCCGACTTTGCAAGGGAAGGCAGGAATGTTGCAGTGTCGTATGGGAACTCGGGAACACAACCCAAGAGCAGGAGAACGAACAATGCGAAACCGTTCCATGATGATTGCGGCGCTGGTCGCCGTCGGCGCGCTGACGATCAATGCACAGACTCCTCAGACGCCACCACCACAGCCACGCACGGGCGACACGACGCAGCGTGCTGCGGCTCCAGCGGCTCAGTCGATCACGATTACCGGCTGCCTCAGGGAAGAGAAGGCGGTACCGGGACTCAAGCCCAACGTGGCAGAGAGAGCGGGCGTGACGGAGGACTACATCCTCACCGACGCGAAGATGGCGCAGGGCAGCCCGGTGGCGGGCATCGGCGTCGCGCCGCGGTACGAGATTGAAGGCATTTCGGATGAAGAGCTGAAGAAGCACCTCAACCACCAGGTTGAGCTGACCGGTGTGATCACGCAGGCCGCTCCGACGGCCGATGATCCGACGGCAGACTTCAAGGCGACCAGCCTGAAGATGGTCTCGGCGACGTGCACGGCCCCGAAGTAGTCGTGCAGCACTCGGAGGCAGTTTCTACACTCGCCTGACGTGGATTCGTTCACGCTGTCGCGACGGTTGGCTGTCGCGGCAGCGTGATCGTGAACTCGGTACAGACGTGGTCGGCGGACAGCCAGCGCGACGGTTCCTTCAGTTTTATGTGGAACGACGCGCGAGTTACCTCGACCGTGACGTTACTTGCGAATCATCCGGACCCCGAACACCGGCGTCACTTCGAGGCCATTGGTGGCGTCGAAGCGCACCGTCAGCGTCTTGCCGTCGCCGAGTAGTTCAGCGGGCACTGCGTACTCCCTCTCATAGAAACGCGACACGCTGCTTTGCGGCTGCGTTTCGGACGCGACGCGCGTGCCGTTCACCAGCACGTCGAAGCTCCGCGGCCGCCGCTGATCGCTGTTGTAGGTCGCGACCAGCGCCACGGCGCCGCTGCCGCTGACCGGCAGATCGTACGAGAACCATCGAATCGCGCGGCGGCCGGCGCGGCCATCCGTGCGGATCACCGACGTCTCCACACCTTGCTGATTGAATCGTTTCTCGCTGTCGCGTTCGCCAGGGTCGGCGTGCACGATGGTCGCGGCCTCGAGCACCCGGACGCGCTCACGCTCGGCAGCAAGTTCCGCCGCACGGGCCTTCATGTCCTCGTCGCTCAACACCTCCCAGTAGGCGGTGTAGCTGCGGCGATGCATCGCGTAGAAGGGCGAGAACTCGACCTCGATCGGCGACTGCGACGACACGGTGCGCACGACGCCGGTCGCGCGATACGCGCCGGGCTTGCCGCTGATGGGCGCGAGCCATTCGGCGGGCGGGCGAGTGGTCACCAGCGCCACCGGCTCCGGCGCCGCCGCACGCACCCCATCTCCATCACCGTCGTCGCGCCGACGCGGCGCGGCGCCCAGGTCGCCGGCGAGCACGAGTGGTCCCAGCATCACGACGGCCTTCTTGGGATTGTCGCTGAGCCGCTCGAGGCGGATCGTCTTCGGCAGCGCGATCGAGACGCGATCGCCAGAGATCCACCGGCGCGCGATCTCGACATACGAGCCCGGCGCGGGCACTTTCGCAACGGCCTGACCGTTGACGCGGACGTGGAACCCGTCGCCCGCCCACGACGGCCGGCGCAAGGCCAGCGTGAACGACTTCGGCGCGCGCACGTCGAGCGTGAGCGTTGCCGATTCCCCTTCCGGAAACGTCGTCCCCATGTGCAGCTGTACGCCCGCGGCTTCCCATTCAGCGGTGGACGGCGCGTAGACGTTGACCCACAGCTTGGAGCCGTTCTCGTAATACAGGCCGAGGCCATGGAGCGCATGGCTTTCCATGCCGGTGCCGACACAGCACGTGAAGCTGCGCTGCATGTCTGCGTACTCGCGGCGCACGCCGGAACCGACCGGCACCATGTAGCAGGTGGCGCCGTCTTCCGAATCGATCGAGCCGAGAATGTGATTGAACAGCGCCTGCTCGTGGAATTCGGCGTAGCGGATGTCGGGCTGGAGCGCGAAGAGCTTCCGCGTCAGCTTGAGCATGTTGTAGACGTTGCAGGTTTCCGCGGTGCGCCCTTCCGTGATGTTGCCGAGGCGATCGGGCTCGCGGAAATATTCGTCCTTGCCGTGGCCACCGGTGGCGAACGTGTGGTGATTGACGACCCGATCCCAGAACACGGTGGCGGCGGCGAGATCGGCCTTGTCGCCGGCGTACTGATAGCGTGCCGCCGAGCCGACGAGTTTCGGGACCTGCGTGTTGCCGTGCAGGCTGCTCAGCGGATCCGCGCCGCGCTTGAGCGGATCGAGCACCGCCTTGTGCTCGAACTTGTACGACAGATCGAGCCAGCGCTTGTCGCCCGTGTCGGCGTAGAGGTCCGCCATCATCTCGTTCATGCCGCCGAACTCGGTGGCCAGCATGCGCTGCACGGTGGCATCGTCCATCGGATCGAGATAGGTCGCGGCCCACCGCGCGAACTTGATCTCGATGTCGAGTGCGGCCTGGTTACCGGTGTGGCGATAGGCGTCGCGCAGGCCAGCGAACGTCTTGTGCAGCGTGTACCACGGCGACCACAGGCCGTTCAGGTCGAAGTTGGCGGCGCGGATCGTGCCCTTCGAGACGTCGGCAAACGCCTCTTTCACGCCCGGCAGCGCGCCCGCGAAGCCGTCGCCGTTGGCGTCCTGCGCGATCTTCAGCTCCGAGACGATGTAGTCGGCGCGCTGCTTGAAGCGCGCATCACCGGTCGCCGCCCACATCAGGGAGACTGCCGACAGGTGATGGCCGGCGATATGCCCGGTCAACTGGCGGCCATCGGCGTCCCAACCGGTATACCCCTCGGCCTTCTGCGGCAGGCCGGCGCGCTTGCGATAGAAGGCGAGCATGCGATCGGGCTCGAGCGACAGCAGGTAGGCGGCGTCGAGGTCCTGTGCCTTCTTGAGCGGACCGCCGGTGAGCCGCACCGCCGTGAGCGGCAGCGGCCGCGCGATGTCGGCGACGGCCAGCTTGATCTTCTGCGCGAAGCCCGACGAGACGAGCCACGCCGACCCGCCGGCGACCAGCTGCAGGAACTCCGATCGAGTGAACTTCATGGCTGTTGTCCTGCCATTTGTTTCCACTGTTGCTCGTAGGCGTCAACATTCTCGCGCGTCACGATGTCGACGCCGGAATCGATAATCTGCGATGCTGGCCGCTTGCCGTTCTTGATGTCGCGCAGCAGCCGGATCGACTCGCTGCCCCAGCCGAAATACTTCTGCCCGAGCAGCACCTCCACCTTGCCTTCGCGCAGGAGGTCGAGCGCGGGGCTGATGGTGTCGAACGAGATGACCTTCGTCTTCGCCGGATCGACAGTGTCGAGCGCATTGCGCGTGAACACCGGCCATCCGCCCACCGAGACCCACGCGGCGAGATCGGGGTAGCGTCGGGTGCCCGTGGCGATGATCTCGGCGCAACGGATCGTGTCTTCCTTGATGTCGTAGGTCTCGACGATCTCGATGCCGGGCGCCTTGGCCAGCGCTTCCTTCACGCCATTGAGCCGGTTCTGGAGGTTGGTGGCGCCAAAACTGGTAATCAGCGCCACCTTGCCCTTGCCGTTCAACAGTGTGATGGCTTGCTCTCCCAGGATCCGGCCCGATGCGAGATCGTCGACGCCGTAGAAGACGATGCGCTTCGAGGTGGGCACGTCGGAGTCCCAGGTGATGACCGGGATCCCGGAATCGATGGCGCGATCGATGGTGTCCTTCAGGAACTCGCCGCCGAGCGACGAAATCGCAATCCCATCGACGCGTTGCGTGATGTAGGACTCGAGGATTTCTTTCTGCTTCAACTGATCGGCGGTGACCGGCGCGTTCCACAGCACTTCGACGTCGCCGAACTCCGCGGCGGCGCGCTCGGCGCCGATCTTCGCGTAGTTGAACACTGGAATATCAAGGGCTTTCGGGATCACGGCGAACCGCATCTTCGCCGGCGGTGTCGTCGCGGCATTGGGACCTCCGGCGCTGCAGCCGATCCCTCCGGAGCCGCCGCCACAACCGACCGTGATGATGCCCAGTAAGAGGAGTGCCCGGCTGCGTCTGATCACGTTTTCGAACCTCGTTGGAGAAGTAACTGGTCAGCCACCACGATGACGATCACGACGATGCCGACGATCAGGCGGTCGTAAAACGTCGCGCCCGGGATCTGCGGCAGCGCGTTGCGCAGCACGCCGAAAATGAGCGTGCCCAGCACCGCGCCCATCACCGAGCCGCGGCCGCCGGCGAGGCTGGCGCCGCCAACCACCGCGGAGGCGATGATATCCAACTCGTAGCCGGTCGCAAGGTCTGCCTTGGCCTGGCCTTGCACAATCACCAGGACCACGCCGGCGATCGACGCCAGCACCGCGCTGCCCAGGTATACCGACGATTTCACGCGGCCGATGGCGATGCCCGAGAACAGCGCCGCCGTCTCGTTGCCGCCGATCGAGAACACCGAACGGCCCCACTGGAACTGCCTCATGAGGATCTGGAACACGATCGCCATGGCGAACATCACGATCGGCGCCAGCCAGTCGGCGGGAATGCCCAGGGGGCGGTAGCCGGAGCCGAGCCGGCTCGACACGTCGTAGTACTGGCCCTCGGTGATGATGAACGCGAGTCCGCGCGTGATGCCCATCACGCCGAGCGTGGCGATGAAGGGCGGCAGCTTGACGATCACGATCAGCACGGACGTGACGAGCCCGGTCGCCAAGCCGACGAGCACCCCGGCTGCCGCGCTCGGCGCGAGACCCCACTGATCGACGACGAAGAGGTGTCCGGCCACCACGCCGGCAAGCGCAATCACCGCGCCGGGCGACAGATCGATGCCCCCGCTGATGATCACCACGGCGGCGCCGACCGCGGCAATGCCGTAGATCGACGAGTACTTGAGGATCAGCACCGCGTTCTCGGCGTTGATGAACGGATGCGCGCGGCCGTACTCCGGCCACAGGTACCACGCAAAGAACAGCACCTCGGCGATCAGGATGGCGATCGTGCTCAGCTCGCGCACACCGCGAAACGGCTTCATGCGCCACGCCTGCCCTGGGCTGAGTCGAACGCGTGCGTGGCGAGGTGCATCACGGCTTCTTCCGTCGCGGCGGATCCGGCAAGCTCACCTTGCAGCGCGCCTTCCTTCATCACCAGGATGCGGTCGCACAGCGCGAGGATTTCAGGAAGATCGCTCGACACGACGAGCACCGCGAGCCCTTCCGCGGCCTGGCGCCGGATCATGTCGTGGATCTCGAACTTGGCGCCAACGTCGACGCCCTTCGTGGGTTCATCGAGCAGCAGCACGCGGGGGTCCACGGCGAGCCACTTTGCCAGCACGACTTTTTGCTGGTTGCCGCCGCTCAGGCTGTCGGGCATCGCGTCGATGCCCGCCGCCTTGATACGCCACGCCTCGACGAGCGCCGTGGCGCCGGCGGCCTCGTCTCGTTCGCGCACCAGCACGTCCTGCCCGATCGCCGAGCGTGCCAGCACGAGGTTGTGACCTAACGTGAGGTTGAAGAAGAGGCCCTGGCGCTGGCGTTCTTCCGGCACCAGCGCCACGCCGGCGCGAGCCGCATCGCGCGCGGACCGAAACCGCACCGGGGTGGCATCGATGGCGACGTCGCCTGAAGTTGGTTGATGGAGGCCAAAGATGGTTTCAAGCAGTTCGGTGCGGCCGGATCCTATGAGTCCGAACAGGCCGACGATCTCGCCGCGAGCCACATCGAGGGAAATGTTGCGGAAGTGCGGCGACCGCGACAGTCGGTGGATTGACAACCCTGAAGGCCGGTGGATCGACAAACCTAAATGCCGGTGGATCGACAAACCTAAAGGTTTGTCGCTGCATGGAGCTGAGCCATCTGCAACCGCTACCTGCGGCGACGAACCTTCAGGTTCGT
>JALDXK010000267.1:0-7792 GCA_032155105.1 Acidobacteriota bacterium | reverse complement strand
TTCTGCTGGCCGACGAGCGGCGCCAGCTCGCGCGTGGTCTGCCAGTCCACGAACAGGCCGTCGCGGACGATGTGCCACCGTTCCGATTTCACGCCCTCATCGTCAAAGCCGGTCGTGGCCAGCCCGCCAGGCTGCGTGCGATCGCCGACGAGGTTGACGATCTTCGATCCGAACGTGAGTTTGCCGGCGTCGGTGGGCTTGATGAAGCTGGTGCCGGCCATGTTGGCTTCCCAGCCGAGCGAGCGATCCAGCTCCGTCGAGTGCCCGACCGACTCGTGAATCGCGAGGAAGAGCTGCGACGGATCGACGACGATGTCGTAACGGCCGGCGGAGACGGGCTTGGACTTCAGCTTCTCGACCACTTCGTGGCCGGCCTTTTCGGCGTCCTTCAGCCACGGATGGTCCTCGACATACTCGTAGCCGACGAGCTGCGCGCGATCGACCACCGCGCGGGCCTGGAAATCTCCGCTCGCGCGATCGGCGGCCGTGGTGGAGAACTGTGGATACGTGCGCACGAGCCGCTGCGTGATCCGCGACCCTTCAGTGGAGGCGAAGTATTTCTGCTCGTCGACGAACAGCACCTGCGAGTTGACGAAGCTCACCCCGGCCACGCCGAGCGCGGTTTCGTTCAGCTTCATCAGGAAGCCGATCTTGGTCTCGAGCGGCACCTCGAAGGGATCGCGCTTGAACGCGCTGGTCCACGTGGTGACCACCTTGTCGGCGTTGGCGAGCACCACCTTTCGCGACGCCAGCACCGCGTTGGCGCGTGCGATCGCGACCGCCTGGTCGGCGGCGGCACGCGCAGCGCCCGGTTCAACGACGTTGGTCGCCGCAAACCCCCACGCGCCGTTGACGAGCACGCGCAGCCCGAGGCCGTAACTGGTGGATCGCGACACGTTCTGCACTTGCCGCTCGCGCGTCGAGATTGATTCGCGCCGGTAGTGGTTGATGCGGATGTCGGCGTAGGAGGCGCCGAGCGAGGTGGCGCGGGCGAGTGCGGCTTCGGCGGCTTCGGCGCGCAGGGCATCCGCGGCGGCGCCGGCCGGCTGGAACGCATCGGCCCAATCCGGCACCCACGTGCCCGCCACGAGCACGCCGGACGCCGCAAGGAATTCGCGCCGTGTCGGGGTCATGTGATTTGGCATTGTGACATCTGATTTTTAACTTTCAACTTGGCATTTGGCATTTTATTTCGTTGCTTGCTGCACGAGATGAGCGAGCTCTGGAATGATCAGCTTGTCCATCGCGAGCCGCACCGCTGTTTCGGATCCGGGCAGCGAGATCACCACGACGCGTCCAATCGTGCCGGCGCAGGCGCGGCTCATCATCGCGGCGGCGCCGATGTCGTGGTAACTCAGCATCCGGAACAGCTCGCCGAATCCGGGCAGTCGCTTGGTGAGAAGCGCGTCGATCGCCTCGAAGGTGCTGTCGCGGCTGGTGAGCCCGGTGCCGCCGGTGGTGATGACGGCGTCGACATCGGCAATCACCGCCTGTTGGCGCACGAGCTCGGCCACGCGCGCGGGCTCGTCCTTCTCGATCGCCTTGCCGGCCACGACGTGGCCGTGGGCCTTCAGCAGCTCACAGATCGCGCGGCCCGCGGTATCGGTGTGGTCGGTCCGCGTATCGCTGATCGTGACCACAAGGACACGCACGCGAGGCGGCGCCATGGCTTTGTGTTCAGTGCTGCTCACAAGACGATTTTAATGGTTTAGCGGGTTAGGATCAGGCCATGCGCCTCCTGTTGACGCTTTTTTTCCTGGGCCTCAGCGACACGTCCTGGGCTCAGGCCGCATCGTTCCCAGCTCCGGAACCGCACGACTTCATCGTCAAGAACTTTCGGTTCGAGAGCGGGGATGTGCTGCCCGACGTGAAGCTGCACTATCGCACCGTTGGCACGCCGGTTCGCGATGCTGCCGGTCGCATCACGAACGGGGTGCTGGTGATGCACGGCTCGAGCGGCGATGCGGGCCAGGTGCTGGCGCGGTCGTTCTCGGACCCGTTGATCGGACCCGATGGCCCGCTCGATGCGCGCAAGTACTTCTTGATCTTTCCCGACCTGCTCGGCAACGGCCGTTCGACGAAACCGAGCGACGGGCTGCGTGCGAAGTTTCCGAAGTACGGCTACACCGACATGGTGCGCCTCGAGCACCAGCTGGTGACGGAGGGACTCGGCATCCAGCGGCTGAAGCTGATCATCGGCATCTCGATGGGCGGCATGCATGCGTGGCTGTGGGGCATCCGCTACCCCGACGCCATGGACGGCATCATTCCAATCGCCGCGATGCCGGTCGCGGTGCAGGGACGCAACCTGTTGTGGCGGCGGATCCTGTCTCAGGCGATTCGCAACGATCCCGAGTGGAAGAACGGCACTTACGACAATCCGCCACCGGGCTTTTTGTCGATCATGCCGATGTTCGACATGCTGGTGCAAAGCCCGGCGCGCCTGGGCGAATCGCTCAAGACCTACGCGAACGCCGACGCGCACCTCGCGGACGTGCGTGAAGAGACGCTCGCGGAAGACGATGCCAACAACATCCTCTACCGCTTCGAAGCCTCGTCTGACTACGACCCTGAGTCGCAGGTTGACCGGATTCGGGCGCCGCTGATGACCATCCTGTTCGAAGATGACGAGCTCAACCCGCTCAACCTGGGCACCATGGAACGGGTGATGCCGAGAGTGACGAGCGGGCGGATGGTGGTGGTGCCGGCGAGCCGCGACACGGAAGGGCATCGCACCCAGGTGAAGGCTTCGGTCTGGCGCGAGCACGTGCGCCAGTTCATGGCCGCGATCAGCCGCTGATGCTGCCGATGCTACGATGGCGAATGGCGCCGACTTCGCCAAGGCTTCGTCGCCCAAGCCGGGCGATCCTCGTTCTCGTGTGCGCGGCATCGGTCGCCCTGACGGCGCAATCGCCTGCGCCGCTCGACAAGGCGGCGCGACAGTGGGTCGACGCCACGCTGAAGAAGCTCTCGCTCGAGCAGATCGTCGGACAGCTGATCTTCGCGCCGTTCAGTTCCACCTACCTGAGTAGCGACACCACCACCTACGAGGACCTCGTCAAGCTGGTGCACGGCTCGCAGATCGGCGGCGTGATCGCGTTCGGCGGCAGCGAGCCGGTGCCGCAGGTGTTGCTGAACGAGACCTACAGCCCCATCATCCTGGGCCAGCCGCTGGAACTTGCCTCGATCCTCAATCGTCTGCAGTCGATCTCGACGCTGCCGCTGTTGACCTCGTCGGATTTCGAATGGGGCGTGCAGATGCGCATCGCCGGGGCCACGAAGTTTCCGCGCGCGATGGCGTTCGGCGCCGCCGGCGATCCGCAGCTGGCCTACGAAGCCGGCAAGGTCGTCGCCGCTGAATCACGGGCCCTGGGCGTGCACGTGAACTTTGCGCCGGTGGCCGACGTGAACAACAACCCGCGCAACCCGGTGATCAACATCCGATCGTTTGGCGAGGACCCCACGCAGGCCGGCACGATGGTGGCCAGTTGGGTTCGCGGGCTGCAGGACGCGGGGATGCTCGCCACGCTCAAGCACTTTCCCGGGCACGGCGACACCGACGTGGATTCGCACCTTGGCCTGCCGGTGGTGCCGCATCCGCGCGCGCGGCTCGACGCCGTGGAGCTGCCACCGTTCAAGGCCGGCATCGCGGCAGGCGCCGCCGGCGTGATGGTGGCGCATCTCGAGCTGCCGGCGATCGATCCAGAAAAACAGCCGGCCACCTTCAGCCCGAAGGTGATCAGCACGCTGCTGCGTCCGGGGTTCGAGGGCGTGATCTATTCCGACTCGATGAAGATGGCGGCGATCACGAAAATGGCCTCGCCGGGCGCCGCAGCCGTCCGGGCGATAAAGGCGGGCATCGACGTGATCCTCGATTCGCCCGATTCCGCGGCCGCGGCAAGCGCGATCGTCGCGGCCGTGAAGGCCGGCGACATTCCGCGCGCGCAGGTGGAAGCCTCCGCGCGCCGCGTCCTCGAAGCGAAGGCGCGGCTCGGCTTGCATCGCATGCGCACCGTCAACCTCGACACGGTTCCGCTGTCGGTCGGCGGTCGGAAGCACGATGCCGTCGCTCGCGCGATCAGCGAACGATCGATCACCCTGGTCAAGGACGCGCGCAACAGTGTGCCCCTGGCGTTGCCGCGCGGAAGCAGCGTGCTGTACCTGTCGGTGCTCGATTACCCGTCAGGGTGGCGCATCGCCGCGCCGAGCCGCACGATCATTCCCGAGCTGAAGGCCCGCTGGCCGAACACCGAGGCGATTGAGATCTCGGATCGCACCGCGCCCGCGGAGATCGACCTGGTTCGCAAGATGGCCGACGATTATGACGCGATCGTCGCCGGGGTGTTCGTGCGCGCGTCCTCGGGCAGCGGCCGCCTGGATCTGGCGCCGCACGTGATCAAGCTGCTGCAGGATCTGTCTCGCGATACCGATCGCCGCTCGCAGAAATTTGTTGCCGCCTTCTTCGGCAACCCCTACACGCCGATGTTCGTGCCCGAGATTCCGGCGGTGCTCCTGACCTACGACTTCTCGGACTACGCCGAGTCGTCTGCGGTGAAGGCGATCGCGGGAGACATCGCGATTAGCGGCAAGCTGCCAATCAGCCTGCCGGGATTGTTTCCACACGGCCACGGCCTCACCCGCGGCGCGGCCACGCGGTAGTCGCGTCCGTGGGTTGCGCCGGCTGAGGTCACCGGCTAGACTCAGCCGCATCATGGCATCCACCCAATGGCAAATGCGCGGCATCGGTTACGAGTTCTGTAATTGCGACTTCGGTTGCGGCTGTAATTTCGGTGGCTTTCCGAATTCGAAGGACGGCTCGTGCCACGCACTGGTTGGCATGCACATCACCACCGGGGTGGTTGGCACTGTCGGAGTGGACGGAGTGAAATGCGCCGCCCTCGTCGAATGGCCCAAGGCCATCCACGAAGGCAACGGCAAGTGCGTGTTCATCGTCGACCCGGCCACCACCGATGCGCAGATCGAAGCGCTCGCGCAGGTGTTCAGCGGCAAACTCGGCGGGTTGCCCTGGGAGCTGCTTGGCCCGACGATGCAGGTGGTGGGCCTCGAGAAGAAGCGCATCACGATCAGCGGGTCCGGGGTGAAGAGCACGTTCACCATCGACGGGATTGGCGAAGGCCGCGGCGACGCGCTGAAGAATCCCGTGACCGGGGAGGATCATCACGTGGTGGTCGATCTCGCGCAGGGCTTCATCTGGAAGCGCGGGAACTGCGGTGAAGGTTCGTTCACCGCCGAGGCTGGCGACCTCCGTCTCTCGTACCAGAAGACGAACTGGATCCTGTACGACTTCGACTGGAACAACAAGAGCGCGGCGGCCGCAGCCTGACTAGCAGGCTGCTGAAGGAATCGGCGCGCAATCGGCGTCAATCGGTGGCCTGTCAGCGCGCGAGCAGCCACACGCCGGCGGCCATCAGCAGCACGCCGGCGGCGCGCGCGCTGTAGCGGCCGAACGGCGCGATCTTTTCGACCGCGACCCAGGCCGTCAAGCTGAGAATCACCACCAGGTTCATCACGCCGCCCGCGAACAGCAACAGCATCAGCGCCCAGCAGCAGCCAAGGCAGTGCAGGCCGTTGGTGAGTCCCATCTGGAACGCGCCGGCCAGCCCTTCCCGCCATCCACTCATCAGCATGGCGACGGGCGAGCGGCACACCGACAGGCAGGCGTCTTTCAACGGCGTACATTGATACGCGCCGGCGATGAACAGGAGTGCCGCCGCGGCTTCCGGGCGTGAGGGCTCCATCATCGGCGTGAGGAGCAGCGCCTCTGCCAGGAACCGCTGCATGGCAGTGGCGCCGACGCTGAAGACGACCCACACTAGCAGGTATCCGGCGGCCATCGCGTAGACGTGCGCCGAAGGGTGGCGAAGATGCGGCCGGTTGCGGGCGGCGCGAGCAAACAGCAGCAGCGCGGGTGCGAGCGTCGGCAGCATCATACCGGCCATCATTGCCGCCCACATCGCCCACAGCAGCAGCAGGCGAGGCGCGTCCCAGGTGACGGTCATCATCCACGCGGACGGGCCGGTCATCGGCCCGTACATATCGCGCGACATGGCGACGACCCACGCCCAGCAGGCGAGGGGAAGGCCGACGAGGACGAGGGTAAGGCTCACGCGGGGGCGGGCGAGGGCGGATTCGACGACGGTCTGATCGGTCAAGTCAGGGGATTGTAGGCACTACTTGCCGGCGAACGCACTACTTGCCGGGGAACGCACTGCTTGCCGGGAAAGGGCAATTCTTGCCGGGAAAAGGCACTTCTTGCCGGGAAAAGGCGTGTTTCTGTGTGCTAAGATCAGAAGTCTGCCGCGCCCATAGCTCAGCTGGATAGAGCGTCTGGCTACGAACCAGGAGGTCGCATGTTCGAATCATGCTGGGCGCACCAAAATTCCTTAGCAAAATCAGCCAAGTGGCGCCGTCGAGTCCTCCGAGCGGTGAACAATAGTGAACAATTCGCTGCCGACCTTGTCGACGGCAGCCCGTAACGAACCATCTAATACCTGCGTGTACACGTTCAACGTCGTATCGACATCGGCGTGCCCCATCAGCTGCGCGACAACTTTCCCCGGCACGCCCTTATCGTGTGACCACGACGAGTACGTGCACCGGAACGTCAGCCACGTCGCCTTCGACAGGTCCAACGCCTTGCAGGCCGGGAAGATCGCGCGCCTCAAGACATTGTTCAGCGAGAGCGAATTGCCGGTGCGCGTTGCGAAGACCAGCGCGTTGGCCTCGGTACGACCCGCATGTCGCTTCCATTCGCCGACGAAGCCGAGTGCCGTGTCTTATGCGCGGGCTAATCCTCGAGCTCTCGGTCGGGGCCGCCCACGAACGACGCGGAGCAGACGCCGAAGATGTCATCACAGCGTGCGTGTACTGCCCCAAGGTCACAGCGGGTTCTCAGTGGAGGCGCTCTAGCGAAGGAGGACGGCGACAACGTGACATCGGCTCCAGACACCGGACCTTTCATCGGCGCAGAGCCGAACGGACCCGACAACGTGCCGACAACCACCGACGGCACGGTCTCGGCATTGTTGGCCAGCGTCGAGAGAAATGGCCCGCGCGCCTAAGGGTGGTCCCAAGGGCCGTATCGTCAAGAATCATCAGAATGGTGCTGCCCAGCGCCCGACAATCCAACCCGCCATCGCTCCGAACAGCAGCCCGGTAATCAGAATTGGGGCATAGGCCTTCGTGACGATTGCGTCAGGAATGCTCGTCAGTAGTCCCACGAGCAGGCCAGCGACGATCGGACTGACCCGCAAGTTGATCACAGCGGCGAAGAATCCAAGTGAGAATCGCGACGAAAAGGCTGCGAGAAGCGCCGTCCGCTTGTCCGGAAACGAGAGCGGCAGCATCAAGAGCACATCGACGATGCCAATTGACAGACCCAGCATCAGACCCAGCGTCACGCGCTGCATGTGGCCAGACCCTCAATTGGACGATGGCGAGTCACGGTCGTGGCCCGGCGAGATCGTCCGCGGTGCTCAGCCAGGTCGTGAGTTGCCGATCGCTATGCGCGGGCTTGTCACGACGGATCGCAAAATGCGATGCGACGCCCATGCCGGCAGATTATAGTCGATGCCTGAAGGCTGTGCGCGCGCTCTCCCGGCCTGTGCAACCATTCGACTACCGCTTGCCGGTCTCAGTCTGCTTCCTGACGACGAGCTGATTCTCCACACTGAATGAGCCGGGACTTCGCGGGCGCGCATGCCGGCAATGGTCTTGTCGCTCTCGCTGTCCACGATGCCCTGCAACGTCACGTGGCCGTTCTTCACGATGA
>JALDXK010000266.1:0-7821 GCA_032155105.1 Acidobacteriota bacterium | reverse complement strand
GAACGCCGACGCGGTTCGCGACGCCGACGTTCGCATTGTCGGGGAGACCATCGCTGAAGTCGGTCCGAACCTCCGGCCGTCGTCCGGCGCGCGCATCATCGATGCCTCCGGGCGGCTCGTCCTGCCGGGCGGCATCGACCCGCATACCCACCTGCATCCGTCGTTCGTCGACGACTTCACCAGCGGTTCGATGGCGGCGCTCGCCGGCGGCATCACCACCGTCGGGACCTTCGCCAACGCGACGGCGAAAGAGACGCTGGTCGCGGCGATCGAGCGGATGGCGGCGCGCGTGCGCACGGAAGCGATCGCAGATGTGATCCTCCATGCCTCCGCGTGGCCGCCCTCTCCGGAGATTGCCGCCGCCTTGAAGGCCATTGCGGCAGCCGGGCATCCGAGCTTCAAGATCTTCCTCACGCGCCAGGACGTGGGCGCGCGCATGGCCGATCTGATCGCGCACCTCGAGCAGGCCCGCGAGGCCGGCGTGGTGACGATGATGCACTGCGAGGATGGCGCGCTGCTCGCTGCGGCCGTTCGCCGCCTCGAGAGCGAGGGGCGCACGTCGCTGCGCGACTACGGCGCGAGCCGGCCCGTGGCGGCGGAAGTCGCGGCGACGCAACTCGCCGCATCGCTGTGTGAAAGCACGGGCGCGCCGATCTACCTCGTGCACCTCTCGTCCGCGCGGGCGCTTGCCGTGTGCCGCGCCGCGCGCGCGGCGTCGACGCTGCCGCTGTTCGTGGAAACGCGGCCGTTGTATCTGCACCTGACCAGCGAGAAGATGCGCGGACCCGACGCGCCGCTCTATGTCGGGCAGCCGCCGCTGCGAGAGGAGGCGGATCGCACGTCGCTCTGGCAGGGCATGCTCGACGGCGCGATCGATGTGCTGGCCACCGATCACGCACCGTGGACGCGCGAACAGAAGCTCGACCCGGCGTTGACGATCACGCGCCTGCGTCCGGGCGTGAGCGATCTGCAGTCCATGCTGCCGATGTATTTTTCGGAAGGCGTGCAGAACCGCCGGTTGCCGCTGACGCGATTCGTCGAACAGACCTCGACCAATGCCGCGCGGATCTTTGGCCTGTATCCCCGTAAAGGTGTCATTCAGGCCGGTGCCGATGCCGACGTCGCGATCTGGGACCCGAACCGCACCGACGTCGTGCGCGCGGCCGACGATCATTCGAAATCGGACTACAGCGTGTACGAAGGCTGGCAGGTCAAGGGCTGGCCCGTGATGACGATCCGCCGAGGTGAGATTGTGCACGACAGCGGCAAGATCACCGGGGTCGCCGGCAGCGGCCGGTTGATCTCGCGGCAGGCATGGCGACGCTGATCGCCGCCAATCGTCCACCCGCGCCGTCGCCTGCAACGGCCGTGAACAGCCGCTAGTGTTCGTGCCTGGCAGGCATGCCAAGCCGACTGACGGTGTCGCTTTCGAAATCGAACTCGATCAGCACCACCGGTTCTTTTCCCACCACCCAACCGTCATGGCCGGGGTCGATCGCCACGACCTGCGGCGCCTTGTATTCGACGACACAGCCGTCGGCGTATTCAATGTGAATCTCACCGCGGGCCAGGAAGCCGACGTGCGCGTGCATGCAGCGGTCGGTGCCGACGATCGGCCGCATGGCGGTGGACCAACGGAATCCGGGCGGGTAGATCAGGCGCTTCACGCGCGCCTGCCCGGCCGCGGCGACGTCGAGACGCACGGTGCCGACTTCGCGTGACGTCGCACCTTTGATTGGCGCCATGAGGGCGTCTCGGGTCGAGCGCCTGGATGCGGCGCGCCGTGCCGGGGTCCGGCGCGCAGACGTCTTTACCGATTTTCGCGCCGTGCGCGCAGGTTTCCGTGTTGTGGTCTTCTTCGCCTTCTTGGCCATGGGCTTCTCTCTGCCGGTTCCCGCTTCCCGGCTCACGGGTTTTACACGATCACGCGAAGAAGCGCCAGAGCGCAACGGCGGTCAGCGCGCTGCCCGCAAACTGCAACCAGAGCTCGGTGGTCTCGCCGAGCAGCAGTGCGGCGAGGGCCGCGAGCGCGACGGCGGCCGCGAGAAACCGCCAGTAGAGTTCGTCGACCGCCCCCTCTGCCACGGTGGCCGGCGACTGGCGCCTGCCGGCATCGATGATCACGTTGGCGATGTCGCGATCCGGATCGCGATCAAGTTCGAAGTACTGACCACCTCCGGCTGCGGCAATCCGTTGCAGGGAGGCGCGTTCGAGTCGTGACCGCCCGGGCGATGGTTCCTTGGTGCCATCGGTGCTGGTGGTCTCGGGCAAATCGCCACCGCCAAGCGTGCCGACCCCGATCACGTACAGCGGCACGTGCTCGCGCGTCGCGCGTTCGATGGAGCGCGCCACCTCGCCGCTCCACGACTCGCCGTCCGACAGCATCAAGAACAGCCTGCCGTTCGCGGACGGACCGTGTAGTTCGCGGTCCTTCTCCAACAGCCGCAATCCCCATGCGATGCCCTGCTCGAGATTCGTGTCCCACGTGGTGTCGTCCTGCAGCCGGAACGGCGGGCGGCCGTGCAGGTGATCGAGAAAGAAGAACACGGTGTTGGGATCGCTGGTGAGCCGAATCTGCGGCGTCGCAATGTGCGCGAAGACGGTCAACGCCATGCGATCGTCGTTCCAGCTCAGGGAATCGCCCAGTAGGCGCAGGAACGTCATCGACCGCTGCCAACGCGTCGCGCTGGATCCCGGCGACGCGTTGTCGCGCCGTAGCTCTCCTGGAAGCGCGCGAGCGGAGGCGGACGACACATCTGTCACGTGCATCGATGCCGACCCATCCTGCAAAACGACGATGTCAACGCCGGCGCGATTGACGACGGTGGTGACGCCGCGAGGGCGGGCCACGGCGATGATGAGCGAGGTCAGCGCCAGCAGGACGAAGAGCCAGGACCACAACTCGCCACCGACGCCGAAGCGCTGGCGCACCGGCAACGATCGCTGCGCGCGAAGACGATGCAGTTCCGACAGGCGGCGCCAGAAACGCCACAGCCACGCGACGAGCAGCGCCGCGGGCGCGGCGAGGAGCCACAGGAACTGCGGCGCCCCGAAGGCGATCGTGTTCACCCCTTGCGCTCGCGCTTGGCGCCGGGCGTGGCCTCGGGCTGGGCCTCGCGATCGCCGTATTCCATCGGCGCCAGCATCTGCAGGTCTTCCATCTTCGCCTCCGGCGGCGGCGCGCCGGGCCGTCCGTGAATGGTCGGACCCGCGGGCAAGTCTCCAGCGATCGCAATCACTGGCGGTTGCAACTGTTTCACTGGCTTGCCGTGCGGCGCTCGCGCCACTTGATCACGCAACCTCGCCACATATTCGTAGTTGTAGGCGGCCGCCTTCGCCAAGGCTTCGGCGCCCGGGGCCGCCCTGCCCAACGTCTCGGCGCCCGCGTCCTCTGATGCCTTGAGCGCCGACGAATACGCCTGCAGCACGCCATCAAGTTGCTGCACGGCCGCCGGCCCGGATGCGCCGTCTCGCTGGCTTTGGCGATACGCGGCGTTCGCCGCGGTCAGCAACACCTGTGCATCGGCGGCCGTGTTGTTGGTGTCCGGGGTCACGTCCGGGTATCGGCCGAGCCAGTACGCCACCGTGGCGGCAAGGCCGGAATCGAGGCCCGGATCGACGTCGGCATGCCGCAGCGTCACGATCTGCTCGTGCGCGTCGGCGCGGCGTTCCGTGAGCCGCGCTTCCGACCAACTGAACCACGCGCCCACCATCAGCGCGGCAGCGATCATGAATCGAGTAATGACGGTGCGCATTCAGGGAATCCTGGAAAAGTACGGGGTGATCACTTTCATCGCCGTGGCGCCGGTCCATAGCAACGCCGCCGCGAGCGCAAACAGCATGAAGCGCGGCTGCTGGCTGGTGTACTGCCGCGCGGAGATCGCGCCGACCGCCTCGCGATCGATGTCGTTGATGGCGGCGATCAAGCTCGACTCGTCCTTCGCCACGTAGTAGCGCCCGCCGGTCTTCTCCACGGCCGCACGCCACTGCGCGTCGGGAATGCCTTCGCCGAAATCCTTGTCGTAATTGGTGCGCACGAAGTAGAGCGGAATCCGGTTGTCGACCGCGCTCTTCAGGATGTCGTCGAGACTCCGGCCATGCACGATGCGGGTCGTGTCCTCACCGTCGGTGAAGATCACCATCAGGTTGCCAGAGGCCTCGAGAAAGTCGAAGGCCTTGAAGATCTCGATGCTCTCCTCGAGCGCACTCGCGATCACGGTGCCGGAGTCGGGGAACAGCGAGAACTCGATCGGGTCGCCGATCAACGCCATGCTCAACAGCAGGTTGTCGTAGTCGCTGGTGAAGGGGGTGATGACATACGCGCGGCTGCCGAATTCGACGAGCGCCATCAGGTCGCGATACTTGCCCTTCCGCCGCAGCTCGACGAAGCGCTGCGCGGCGGCGACCGTGGTGAAGAACGCCGGCTGCACCTCGTTACGGGTGTTGAGCGTCTCGGCCTTGAACGACGTCTGCATGCTATCGGACGCGTCGATCATCAGCGCAATGCGGCGGCCCGGATACGTGACGTTCTCGGCGACCAGCGAGGTGTAGGGATCAGCCACGGCCAGGACGGCAAACGGCACGCCGGCCGCAAACAGCAGCGAGGGCGCATGGCGGATCCACGCGTACCGGGCGGTCGACATCCCGCGCAGGATCGCCGGCAGGATGACCTCGCGTCGTCCGGGCGTGCGCGCGATCGCCGCGCGCGCGAGCAAGGTCAACGCTGAAAGCGACACCAGGCCCATCAAGACGAGCTGCGCGGTGTCGCGCTGCCAGAACTGCAGGCCCGCAACATCGAGCGCGCGCCACTCGGCCGCGACGCCGCCGGCGATTGCGCTCAGCGCCTCGCCCATGATTTCCACCAACTGCGCTCGGCCGCGAGTTCACGGGCCACGCTGATCGCGTGCCGCACAGCTTCGTTGAGCTCGGCCGGCTCGCGTGACGGCGACTGGCGATACAGCGCGGCCGTCAGCAGCGCGAGGCCGGATTGCAGGCCTTCCAGATGGTGCCCGCGCGTCAGCGTCATCGAGACCGCATGGCGCGACGCCGATCGGCCGACGTCGTCGGCGGTGATCGAGCTCGACACCGCTGCCGCCACCGGCCGAATGGTGCCATGCCGCACGATCAGCCGGCCCTCCGGGACAACGCCGTCTGTTGCGGCAGGTCGCTGACTCACCGGACGGCCAATGGCCGCCGCCGCAATCAACCGCATGGCCGCCAGCGCTTCCGCTACGAGATCATCCGTCCACGCATCACGCGTCGCGCGTGCGTGCACGTCGGCAAGGGCGTCCGCCGCGCGATGCAACACCGCGCGCTCGGGCAGCAGATCAGGACCGGCATTCGCCTTCACCCGCCTGCGGGTCAACGGCACCAGCGCGAGCACGACCATCACGAGCGCCAGCGCGCCGAGGGAGTAGGTGAGCAGCTCGAACAGGCGCGACCTGGCTCGCAATCCGCTGACCGTCGCGAGGCTGGCTTCCGAGGCATCGCGGATATCGGACGCATCGGCGGGCACCAGCGACAGCACCCGGATCGGCATGGCCGGCATCACGTAGGAGAGATCGCGGCCTTCGAGGGTCGCCGCCGCGCCAACCCGGCTATGCACGCGATACGAGATCGACAGCGACGGCACGTTGACGTCCCGCCCGATCGCGTCGCGGCCGATGATGCGCAGCTGGTAGTCGTACTGGATGAAGCGGCGCAGGCCGCGGCGCACGTCGGGCGGATGCGAGCCGCCGAGGATCTCGAACGGCGCCATCTGGATCGTGGCCACGTTGAGGCGCGACTCATCCGGCACCACCTGGGCGTCGGCAGTTTCGAAGACCGCGCACGTCAGCGTGACGGTGAAGGTTTCGCCGATGACGACCGCGCCGGTACTCGATTGACGCCAGCAGCGCAGCGGCTCAACGCCTTGAACGTTTGCCGGCGGTTGCGCTTGATGGGTCTCATGCTGGAATGCGCCAAGACTCGCGCCAGTCGTGAGCCAAATCCCCAGGCCCCACGTCCCCAGGCCCACGCCCCTCATGGCACGGGCACCTGCGCGATCACGTCGCGAATCACTTCCTCCGCCGTCAACCCGTGTGCGGCGGCATGTGGTCCGAGCCAGATGCGATGGCCCAGCACGTACGGCGCGAGGTCCTGGATGTCTTCCGGGTAGACTTCCGGACGGCGGCGCTGCAAGAGCGCCCACACTTTCGCAAGACGGCTCCAGCAGATGATCGCGCGCGGCGACGCGCCGAGGTCGACACCACGCTCGACGAGCTCCGACGGCGAGTGCACGTGCGAGTCGGTGTCGGGGTTGTGCGGCCGCGTCGCGGCCACCAGCCGCTGGATGTAGCGGCCGAGACGGTCGTGGAGGAACACCTGCGCGTTGATCACCGCGCGCAGCTGGATGATGCGCTCCTTCGACATGAGCGGGTTGAGCCGCACCTGTTTGAAGTCGAAGCTGACCAGCTTCTCTTCTTCCTCTGGCGGCAGGTAGCCGATGTTCACCATCGCCGCGAATCGATCGGTGGCCGCTTCCGAGAGCGGGAACGTGCCCTGCCCCAGCTCCACCGGGTTCATCGTCGCGATCGCAAAACTGAACGCCGGCAGATCGTAGGTGGATTTGCCCACCGTGATCGTACGGTCCTGCAGCGCCTCGAGAAACGCGCTCTGCGATTTCAGCGGGATGCGGTTGATCTCGTCGAGGAGGATGACTTCGGCCGAGGCCAGCGGACCGAACTCGGTGACGAGCTGGCCGGTCTGCGGATTGATCATCTGGAAGCCCACCACCTCGGTGGGCTGGAGGTCGGCGCGGCCCTGCAGGCGCGCGAACTTGGCGTCGCTGATCGCCGACAGGATCACGCCGAAGAACGTCTTGCCCACGCCGGGCACGCCGCGCAGCAGCAGGTTACCCGCATTGACCTGGCGCTCCGACCGCTTGTCGTAGGTGGTCGGAATCTCCGACAACAGCACGACGTTGGCCACGGCCTTGGCGGTGTCGTAACCGACCAGCGCCTTGCTGCCTTCCTCGAGAACCGCGACGTGAAAGTCGACGGCCTCCTGCAGTTCACGCGTCATCAGCGCGCGGTTTGCAATTGCTTGGCGACCTTTTCAACTTCCGCCATCACGCGCAGCAGGTTGCCGCTCCAGATCTTGCCGATCTGTTCCTCGGTGTAGCCGCGGCGCACGAGTTCGAGCGTCACGTTGAAGGTCTCCTCGGCGCCGTTCCATCCGGTCACGCCGCCGCCGCCGTCGAAGTCGGACGAGATGCCGACGTGATCGAGGCCGATCTTCTTCACGAGGTAGTCGATGTGGTTGACGAAGTGGGCCACGGTCGCGCGCGGATCGCCGGGGAGTTTCTTGTCGATCTCGGCCATGCGCGCGTCGTACTTGGCGCGTTGCCCGGGTGGCAGCGCATTCACGCCACCACGCCCGCCACCACCACCGCCGCCACCGGGGCCACCGCCGCCGGCAGCCGGCAGTCCGAACTCCTTGCGCAGCGCCGCGATGGCCGCCGCGCGCTCCGCGGAATCCGGCTTGTTGATCTTCACGTAGCTCGCGAACGCCACCGTCTGAATCACGCCGCCGTTCTTCTTCAGCGCCAGCAACTGTTCATCGTCCATGTTGCGGCTGTGATCGGCGAGGGCGCGCGCCGCCGAGTGCGACGCAATCACCGGCGCTTTCGAGAGCGCCAGCGCCTGCAGGTTGGCGGCCTTCGATGGGTGCGAGAGATCGATCATGATCCCCCACTTGTTGGCCTCGGCGATCACCTGCTTGCCAAGCTCGCTCAGGCCGTTGTGCAGCCACACGTTGTCGCGTTCACCGGTGTT
The DNA here is from genome assembly GCA_032155105.1 of Acidobacteriota bacterium. Classification (GTDB taxonomy): domain Bacteria; phylum Acidobacteriota; class Vicinamibacteria; order Vicinamibacterales; family UBA2999; genus 12-FULL-67-14b. The sequence goes on along the minus strand of JALDXK010000266.1, from coordinate 7 downwards.
GGAATCG
>JALDXK010000265.1:0-7825 GCA_032155105.1 Acidobacteriota bacterium | reverse complement strand
CATCATGAATCGCTCGATTGTCATTGCCATCACGCTGTTTTCGCTCGCCGCATGCCAGGCCGGCACGCCGACCCCGTCGCCGGCCACCGCTGTCGATCAAGCGTTCGACGTATTGATCACGGGCGGCCGCGTGGTCGACGGCACCGGCGCGCCGTGGTTCCGCGCCGACCTCGGCATCATCGGCGACCGCATCGTCGCGCTCGGGCAGCTGGCCGGCCGGGAGGCGAAGGCGCGGGTTGACGCGTCGAACCTCGTGGTCGCGCCGGGCTTCATCGACATGCTCGGGCAGTCCGAGTTCAACGTCCTCGTCGATCCGCGCGCGGCCAGCAAGATCACGCAGGGCATCACCACCGAGATCACCGGCGAGCACCAGTCGATTGCGCCGCTGAGCGACGCAATGGCGAAGGCCCGGCAATCGGACTTCGATCGCTACAAGACGCCGCTGGACTTCAGGACGATCGGCCAGTATTTCACCCGCCTCGAGCGCACCCCGCCGGCGATCAACGTCGGCACGTTCGTCGGCGCGGGCGGCGTGCGCAACCACGTGATCGGCATGACCGAGCGCGTGGCGACCGCCGCCGAGCTCGACGCGATGCGGAAGCTGGTGGACGAGGCGATGCGCGACGGCGCGCTGGGCGTCAGCACCTCGCTGCAGTACGTGCCCGGCCGCTACGCGTCCACGGAGGAGATCGTCGAACTGGCGAAAGTCGCCCGCCAATACGGCGGCATCTACATCACCCACCAGCGTTCGGAGTCGGGACAGATCATTCCCTCGTTGAACGAAGCCTTCGCGGTGGCCGAACGCGCCGGCATTCCGGCGGAGGTATGGCATCTCAAGACCGCGTACCGCGCCAACTGGGGCCGCATGCCCGAGATTCTCGCGCACTTCGCGGCGGCGCGGGCGCGTGGCCTTGACGTGACCGCCAACATGTACCCGTACGACCGCGCCTCGAATGGCCTCGATGCCTGCCTGCCGTTGTGGGTGCGCGAGGGTGGCACCAGCGACATGATCGCGCGCCTCAAGGATCCCTCGCTGCGCGAGCGCATCAAGCGCGAGATGGACGACCCGAACGTCAAGGAGTGGGAGAATCAGTGGTACGGCTCCGGCGGCGGCGCCGGCGTGATGATTTCAACCGTGGTCGACCCGGCCCTGCGCAAGTGGGAAGGCAAGACCCTCGTGCAGATCGGCGAGGCGATGGGGAAAGATCCGCGCGATGCGGTGATGGACCTGGTGATCGCAGACGAGGCGCAGACCGACGTGATTATCTCGATCATGCGAGAAGACGACGTGCGGGCGGCGCTGTCGAATCCCATGCTGTCGATCGGCACCGATTCCGGCGCTCGCGCGGAAGATGGGCCGTTCTCTGAATCCAAGTCGCATCCTCGCGCGTGGGGATCGTTCCCGCGCATCCTCGGCACGTACGTACGCGACGAAAAGCTGATGCCCCTCGAGGACGCCATTCGCCGGTTTACGTCCCGTCCAGCGACCCGCCTCGGCATCGCCGACCGCGGCCTGCTGCGCCCGGGATTCAAGGCCGACGTGACGATCTTCAATCCCGACACGATTCGCGATCGCTCGACGTTCGAAGACCCGACGCACTACTCCGAAGGCGTCATGCACGTGTTCGTGAACGGCAAGGCGGTGGTATCGAACGGGGCGATCACCGAGGAGCGTCCAGGGCAACCGGTTCGCGGCCACGGGTATAAGAAATAGCCCCTGACCGGCGTCGGTCGAGGGGTGGCCGCCGGGCTCGAAACAGTGTTTAATCTGCGGCATGCGGCGAACACTCTCCCTCGTCGTCGTTGCAGTAGTCGCGTTCACGACCGGGATGCAGGGCCAGATGGCGCACCGCCTGAAGGGCAGCATCCGCACCGCTGCCGGCGTACCGCTCATCGATGCCGGCGTGCGCGCCGAGGCGCTCACGGGCTTCCGCGGTGAGCCCTTTGCCGGACAGAAGGAGCACACCGTCAAGTCCATCGCCAGCGGCGAATGGAACATCGTCGGCATCGAAGCCGGGTTATGGCTGTTCTCGACCGCGGCGCCGGACATGCTGCCGGCGGCGGTGGTGCTGCCGGTGAAATTCGCGCAGCGCCAGCAGGTGAGCGCGATTGGTAATTCGCTCACGTGGCAGTTGCCCGTGTGGGCGGTTCCGGCGAACCTGCATCCCGATCTCAAGCTGTCGGCCGACCTGGTTGCGCAAGGGAAACATGAAGAGGCCGCGCAGGCGTTGACAGTGGCGCTCGGGCCGCAAGCCGGCGACGACATGCGCGTGGTCGCCGGCGAGATGGCGCTCATCACCCGTCAGCACGCGCTGGCCCGCACGTTGTTCGACATGGTGCTGCAACAACAGCCCAAGCACCCGCGCGCCAAACTCGGCCAGGCTTCGGCGGCGCTGATGGCGCTGCAGTGGGAGGCGGCCGGCAAGATCATCTGGGATGCGCGCGATCTCGTGCCCAAGGAACAGCGTCCCGCGCTCGCCGCGGCCATCGACGATCTGCGAGGCATCGCGCGCGTCCAGTAGCCGGGTGCACACGGTGCGCCAGGTGCCGTCGCGGTGATGCGCATCGGGATCGATCTCGGCGGGACGAAGATCGAAGGCCTAGCGCTCTCTGATGAGGGACGCGAGCTGTACCGCCGGCGCGTGCCCGCGCCGCGCGGCAACTACGACGACACGATTCGCGCGGTTGCCGATCTCGTCGAGATGATCGAGCGGGCCGTGGCTCCAGCCAGTCTTGCCGAAGCGCCGAAGGCGCAACGGCCGGTCGGCATCGGCATTCCTGGCGCCATCTAACCGGCGACGGGCCTCATCAAGAACGCCAATTCCACGTGGCTCAACGGCCGTCCACTGCAGAGCGATCTGGCGCGCGCGCTGGCGCGGCCCGTTCGGCTCGCCAACGACGCGAATTGCTTCGCGCTGTCGGAGGCCACCGACGGCGCGGCTGCCGGCGCAGAAGTCGTCTTTGGCGTGATCCTCGGCACCGGCGTTGGTGGTGGGCTCGTCGTCCACGGCAACGTCGTCATCGGCGCCAATGCCGTTGGCGGCGAGTGGGGACACAACCCGCTGCCCGCACCCGAAGACGATGAGCGGCCCGGTCCCGAGTGTTATTGCGGGCGGAACGGGTGTATCGAGACATTTCTGTCCGGCCCTGGCCTGGCCCGCGACTACATCGCGCACGGTGGCGAGGATGCGCCGGCCGTGGAAATCGCCGCGCGCGCCGGCACCGGCGACGCGCGAGCTGCCCTCTGCCTCGATCGCTACGAGCGGCGTTTCGCGCGCGCCATTGCGTCGGTGATCAACGTGGTCGATCCAGATGTCGTCGTGCTCGGCGGTGGGCTGTCGAACATCCAGCGGCTCTACGAGAACGTCCCTAAGCTGTGGGCCGCCCACGTGTTTTCCGATCGCGTCGACACCAGGCTAGTGCCGGCGCGGCACGGCGACGCCAGCGGCGTCAGGGGCGCCGCCTACCTCTAAGACCAAGGTGCGTACGGGTGTAGGGTGCCTAAGGGATTTGCACTAGAATGGCTGGTATGAATCTTCGTGCCATTTTCTTTGTGTCCGCAGCACTTCTGCTGGCGTCGGTGTCTTACGGCGTCGTGTACGCCAAACAGGCCAAGAGCATCTGGGACGGCGTGTTTACGGCTGAGCAGTCCACCCGCGGCGAAGGCGAATACAAGACCGCGTGTTCCGAGTGCCACGGCGGCGACTTGATGGGCGACGGGTTTGCGCCGGCTCTGTCGGGCGCAGACTTCCAGGGCAACTGGAACGACCTCTCGGCGGGCGATCTGTTCGAGCGCATCCGCATCTCGATGCCGCCGTCGGGACCGAGCAGCGTGACGCCAGCGCAGAAGGCCGACATCCTCGCGTACCTCTTCAACCAGAACAAGTACCCGGCCGGCACGACGGAGCTCGAGCCGAAAGCCGAAGTGCTGAAACAGATCAAAATCGAGCTGAAAAAATAATCTCCCAATAAATCTGCAATCTCAGATCCGAGATCTGAAATTCTTCAGGGCTGCTTTCGCCACCACGGCGTGCCCAGGTTCGTGAAGGGGCCGCCGTCCACCGAGATCGCTGTCGCCAGCCGATAGTTGAGCGGCGAGATCAGGTGCATCGTGTGACGCAGGCGCACCGTCTTGCCGTTGACGGTGAACGGTGCGCTCTCGAAATGGATGTTGTAGATCCCGCCGAGATCGCCGCCCACCGGACCAAACTGGAAATAGCTGAAGCCGCGCGAATCGGTCACCGTGCGCGCCAGCGTCTTGTTGTCGCGGTGATAGGCGATGACCTCGCGCACCGTGAACTTTCCGGCCGGCCCTTCGCCCTCGCTCACCGCTTCATAGAAACGTCCTTCGAGCTTGGTGACCGTCGTGGTGCCTGAATACGGACCAGCCGGGCCGAGCGGGCTGTCGGGCATCGACCACTCGAAGTTCCATTTGCCGAGGAAGTAGCCGTCGAAATCGAAGAGCGGTACGGCGTCGCCGGTTTCCGTCGGCCGCCCCAGTGTGGGCATCTGGCCCTTCGGCACTTGCTGCGCGTTATTCTCTGTCGCGCCCTCAGGGCGCGAGGCTTCGCCGACGGTCGAGCCGACGCCGAACATCAGAAGAATGACCGCGACAACTCTTAACTGCCGACTGCTGACTGCCGACTCCATTGGTGTATCCTCACGCGCGGAGAAGTATATGCGACGAACCAGCGTCCTCATGATCCTCGCGCTTGCTGCCGCGGTGTCGTTCGTCCCGATGCACGCGCAGACCCCGGTGTCTGCTCCCACCGATGGCGGCTATCGCGTCGTGCCGAACTGGCCGACGTTGCCATCCGGCGAATTCTTCGGCTTGAAGACGCCGCCGCCGCCGCCGGCGGAACGCGAGGCGCTGGCCGCCGCGCGCCGCGCCACGGGGCAGACCGGCAGCACGCCGCGTCCGGCGGGACAAGGCCCGACCAATCAGCCGGGCATCTCCGGTCTCGCGATCGATCAGCAGGATCGCATCTACGTGTTCAACCGTGGCACCAAGCCGGTGATGGTCTTCAACACCGAGGGTAAGCTCGTGGCCTGGGGCGGCGACCAGGAGCTCAACGGCCGGAAGCTCGATCCCAACTGGCAGCACTCGGGGGCCGTGGACTGGGACGGCAACGTCTACATGATCGAGCGCGATGCGCATCGCATCGTGAAGATGAACAACAAGATGGACAAGGTGCTGCTGCAGCTCGGCACCACGATGGAGAAGGGCAACGACGACAAGCATTTCGATTTGCCCGCGGGCGTCGCGGTGCTGAAGAACGGCAACATCGTCGTCACCGACGGCTACGGCAACAACCGCGTCGTGATGTTCGACAAGACCGGCAAGTTCATCAAGCAGGTGGCGAAGGGCGCCGGCGGTCCCGCCGACAAAGGCACCGGCCCCGGTGAGTGGGTCCTGCCGCACAAGCTGGCCCTCGATGCGCAGGAGAACATGTACATCATCGATCGCGAAGGGCACCGCCTGCAGGTGTTCGACAAGAACCTGAACTACCTGCGCGAGATCAAGGTCGACGGTTGGAATCCGTGGGACATCGGCATCTCGCGCAAGGGCGACGATGGCTTTGCGTACATTGCCGATCACGCCCTCGAGCGCGTCCACAAGCTGTCGTTGAAAGACGGCAAGCTGGTGGCGACGTGGGGTAAGCAGGGCCTCGGCCCCGGCGAGTTCGACTGGGTGCACGGCATCGTCGTGGATTCGAAGGGCGCGGTGTACGCGGCCGACACCTACGGTCAGCGCATTCAGAAGTTCGTGCCATCGGGATCGACGTCCAGCAGGTAGCGTGGTGTCCGGTACGTAGGGGCGGGACTTTCTTGTCCACCGAAGCGCGTCGCGAAGGTGGAAGTCCCGCCCGTCAGGCGACAAGACGAGCCACGGTCCAGTACACTCCGACCGTGGCGATCATGATCGAGGCTGGTATCACCACGCGTTGGCGATACCAGCCTCTCTTCCTGAAGGGCAACACCGCCGCCAGCGCCAGCGCGATCACCGTCAGCTGACCGCCTTCCACCCCGAGATTGAACGTCAGCAACGCGGTGAGGAATTCCTCGCGCGGCAGTCCCAGTTCGCGGAGCACACCGGCGAATCCCAGTCCGTGCAACAGGCCGAACATGAACACCAGCGCGAGACGCCACGGCTTCAGCTCGCGCGTCACCAGGTTCTCGATCGCCACATAGGCGATCGACAGCGCGATCAGCGGCTCGACGATGCGCGGCGGTAATGAGACGAGGCCATAGATCGACAGGCCAAGCGTGATCGAATGCGCGAGGGTGAACGTGGTCACCTGCAGCAGCAGCGTCTTCCAGCGCGGGCTCAGCAGGAAGAGGCCGAGCACGAACAGGATGTGGTCGAGGCCCTTCGGCAGGATGTGGGTGTAGCCGAGCCACAGGTACTGCCGCGCGATCTCCAGCCGCGTCGGCCGCGTGAAGCTCTTCGACAGATCGATCACCTCGCTCCAGTTGGTGCCGGTGATCCATTCGACGGTCGACGATCCATCGGGCTGGCGAATTTCCAGCGGGTACGGATCGGCGACGAGGCCGTAGAGCCACCGCAGCCGCGTCGCGTTGCGCGGCATCACACCCGTCAATCGAAAAATCGCCAGTGGCGTTTCCGGATCCCGATTGGGGGGCGGAATGTATTCGACCGTCGCCGCTCGCACCTCGTGCGCATCGACGAAGAGGACAATGCGATCGGCGAAGACCGCAGTGAGTTGCGCCAGACGCGCGTCGCGAGCTGCGGGCGAGATATTGGCCGGCACACTGCCGCCCGCAAACGTCTCGAGTCGCAGCAGCAGCCACGAGGGATCGTTGGCGACGTCGAGCACGAACTGGCCATTCGATTCCAGACGCAGCGTGATGCGCGTCCGTTCGGCCTCGTGGGCGATTGGTCCTCGCGACCCGAGGGCAAGGATCAGTGCCAGCGCGAGGACCAATCGTCCTGAGCGAGTCATGACGGGAGCCGGGCTCGCGTCGTGACGAGTCGAAGGGTCGAATGGGTCGCGGGCGTCGCTGCGTTCTCCCGCATTGCTGCGCTATCATACGGCCCGCTATGACTGCCTGGTCCCTGCTACTGGCGTTGGCCGTCCTTCAATCGCCCGCGACCAAGAAAGTCGAGATCGTCAGCGTCACCGGCTGCCTGCGCGAACAGGGCGCCAACAACTGGATGCTCGTGGCCGCCACCGACCCGGAGCCGAGCCTCGCCAACCAGGCGCAGGGCGATGACATTCCGAAGGAGCCGCCACCCGGCAAGAACACCTTCAGGCTCATCGGCATCAGCGAGTTCAGCTTTCCGCAGCATCGCGACCGGACCATGGTGATTCGCGGCCTGTTCATCAAGGACAAGGTGAGCAGAATCAACGTGACCTCGGCGGTGGAGGCGGTGGCGTCCTGCGCCCCCAACGCCCCCAAATAAGGCCGCAGAAGGTGCAGACGGCACAGAAGGCGTTGATAGAGCGCGCAATTTCTGGGCAAATCTAGTGACCGATTTCGGGTACTATTTGCGGCTGAAGGAGCGTTTTATGAAGCGTTTCGCGTTGCTTGTTGTCGGTGTCGCAACCCTCGCGTCGTTCAACGCTACGGCTCAATCACAGGTCCCTGCCGCCGCACCGACGTTCGCCAAGGACGTGGCGCCGATCATGTTCAGCAAGTGCGCGAACTGCCACCGTCCCGGCGAGGTCGCGCCGATGTCGCTGCTCTCCTACGAGGATGCGCGGCCGTGGGCCAGGGCGATCAAGGCCAAGGTCGTTGCCCGCGAGATGCCGCCCTGGGGCGCCGACATGTCGCAGACGTTGCCGATGCGCAACGACATCAG
>JALDXK010000264.1:0-7830 GCA_032155105.1 Acidobacteriota bacterium | reverse complement strand
GCGTCGGCACGATCGAGAAGCGGCCGGTGGTGATCGACGACATGATCGGCATCCGCCTGATGGGCTTCCTGACGCTCGGCTACGATCACCGCCTGATCGACGGCGCCGTGGCCGATCAGTTCATGGCCGACGTGAAGAAGGGCATCGAGACCTTCGACGCCTCGCAGGTGTAATGCCCATCGACTCGCGCCCGCTCCACGTGCGGCGGCTTGGCGTCGTGCCATACGCGGAGGGGCTCGAGCTGCAGCGCGCGCTGATCGAGGAGCGCAAGGCCGATCGCATTCCCGACACGCTCCTCCTCCTCCAGCATCCGCACGTCGTCACGATCGGCGTGAAGAAGGACGGCCGCGCGCACATTCTGGCCACGCCGGAGCAGTTGTCGGCGCGCGGCGTCGAGGTGTTCGAGACCGGCCGCGGCGGCGACGTCACCTATCACGGGCCCGGCCAGCTGGTCGGCTATCCCATCCTCGACCTCAATCCCGATCGGCGCGACGTGCATCGCTACGTCCGCGACCTCGAAGAGGTGATGATCCGGGTGTGCGCTGATTACGGGCTCGCCGCCGCTCGCATCAAGGGATTCAGCGGCGCGTGGATCCCTTCGACTCGCAAGAGCGAGGCCGGCGGCCTCACTCCCGCTCGCTCAGGACAAGTTGGCGACGCAAAGATCGGCGCCATCGGGGTCCGCATCTCGCGCTGGATTACCAGCCACGGCTTCGCCTTCAACGTCTCGACCGACGTCGAGTTCTTCAACCTGATCGTGCCGTGCGGGATTGCCGATCGCGGCGTGACCTCGCTGGCGGCACAGCTCGGTCACCCGCCGGAAATGGGCGAAGTGGAGGATCGCTTCGTCGAACAGTTTGCCGCAGTCTTCGGCCGCGCCGTTCCTGTCCACGTACGATAACCACGGACGACACCGAGCCCACGGAGACAAACCTTCAAAACGCCAGTGGCGCTAAGCGGCTTTGGCATTTTGAAAAATCGTCTCCGTGACTTCGTGACCGCTGTGGTTAATGTCCGTGGGACAGCCGTCAGGCGCGCATCGTGGTCTCGAACCGCACGCGATCGCGGCTTGATAGCGCCGGAGGGACGAGCATCGCGATTCCCGCAGGCTGCAACGTGACCGGCATCATCGCCGATCGGACGAGCGCGGCGTGCACGCGGGGCGTGCGCGCGAGTGCGGTGCGCAGCATCGCGGTGGCGGCGGCGGCAAGCGCGTAGGGTCCGGGCGGCCACAGCCGGGCAATCCGCGCGTCGAGGCGGGCCAGTTGCGCGGCCGTGAGCACGTTGGTCGACGAGCGGCCGCTGATCGCCGCCTCATCCCACGGCACGATCACCTGTTGCGGCGGCCGGCCAAGCACCGATAACGAGATGTCGGTCGGCGACGCGGCGGCTTCGAGCGCGGTGATGGCGATTACCGCGGAGCGGAGCGCTTCGGGCGCCGATCCGAACAGGCGCAGGCGTGAAATTCCCGCTTCGTTGACGCCCCGTTCCACGAGCGATGCCTGCTGCGCGCCCGCGCATACGATTGGCGCCAGCTGATTCAGTCCGGCTACACGCTTGACCAACGCCAGCCCGTGTTCATCCTGCCATTCGGCAACCGGCTGGGCGGCGCGATCCGCGATCACTACGGCCACAGCGCCGACCACGGCGGCGATGTCGTGCGTGCCCGCCAGCGCGGTGTGGTACCCATCCACTGGCGCCGATTGCGCAACGTCGAGCGCCTTGCCGGCAGCAACGTTCGCAAGGTCGTCGACGATGACGATGCGCGACACGAGGTCGAGCGCGGCCAGTTGCCGCGCCAGCGCGCTGCCAATGTCGCCAGCTCCGAGGATCGCTACCGTCGCCACCGGACTATTCTAATGGGATGGCACGGGTCGTTTTGATTACTGGCGGTACGCGCGGCATCGGGTTCGCGCTTGCCGAGGCGTTGTTGAAGGCCGGCGACAAGGTCGCCGTCACCGGCACCACCGACGATGGCGTCGTCAGGGCCGAGCGTGAGCTGGCCAGGTTCGGGCAGGCCGCGGCGATCGTGTGCGACGTTCGCGATCCGGGGTCGTCGGAGCTGGCGGTGCGCACCGTGGTGGCAAAGTTCGGCGGCCTCGACGTGCTCGTGAACAATGCCGGGGTCGGCGTCGGCGTGCCGATTGCCGAGATGCCCCACGACGAGTGGGAACGCATCATCGGCACCAACCTGACCGGCGTGTTCAATTGCTGCAAGGCGGCCATTCCTCACCTGCGCCAGCGTGGCGGCGGGTGGATCGTCAACATCTCGAGCCTCGCCTCGAAGAATCCGTTTGTCGGTGGCGCCGCCTATTGTGCGTCGAAGGCCGCGGTGAACGCGTTCAGTGAAGCGCTGATGCAGGAACTTCGCGAGGAGAACATCCGCGTGACCTACGTGTTACCAGGCTCGGTGGCGACGGGGTTCTCGGGACGTGAGCCCGGCACCGGGGCAGATTGGAAGCTCCTGCCGGAGGATGTAGCGCACGCGATTGTCGACGTGCTGAATCATCCGCCACGCAGCTTGCCCAGCCGCATCGAACTTCGCCCGTCGCGCCCGAAGAAGTAACGCAGCAATCAGCAATCAGCAATCAGATCAAGATCCCGCTCAACTGATCGTAAACAGCCATTTCGGCAGGTCTACGTTCGCGCCGCTGACGATCGCCACCACTCGCTGCCCTGGCGCAGAGGCCTTGCCCGCCATCACCGCCGCCACGGCAACGGCGCCGGCACCCTCGACGATCAACCGCTCTTCGTGCGCCAGGCCCTTCATGGCGCGTCCGATTTCGTCCTCGTTGACCGTCACCACGTCATCCACCACCTGCTTCACCAGCGGAAACGTCATCGATCCGGGCTCGAGGTTGCCGACGAGGCCGTCGGCGAGCGACGACCGCGGGGTGATTTCCGTGATGCGTCCGGCTTCGAGGCTCAAGGTGAAGGGCGACGACGCCTCGACTTCCACGCCGACAATCTTGACGTGCGGCGCGGCGGCCTTGAGCGCCAGGCCCACGCCGCTGGCGAGCCCGCCGCCGCCGAGCGGCACCACCGCCACGTCGAACTGCGGCATCACCTCGAGCAGCTCCAACCCAATCGTGCCGGCGCCCGCAATCACGTCCGGATGGTTGTACGGCGACACGTAGACGGCGTTGTCCGCATCGGCAAACGCCTTGGCCTGCCGTTCCGCCTCGTCGTAGCTTTCACAGTCGGTATGCAGCACCGCGCCATGGCGCCAGATGGCGTTGGTCTTCACCAGCGGTGCCGACGCCGGCGTGAAGACCACGCAGGGCAGGCCCAGCTGTTCAGCGGCCAGCGCCATCGCGCGGCCGTGATTGCCTGCCGACGCGGTCACGATCGTCGTCTGGTCGCTGTCGATGCCTTCGCTGAGCCGTAGCGCGGCGTTGAGGGCGCCCCGAATCTTGAACGAGCCGGTCAGGTTCGACGACTCGATTTTCAGCGACACGGTACCGTCGGCGATCGACGACAGCCAGGACGAGGGCAGGAGCGGGGTTTTGGGGATGCGGTCGCCGATCCGGCGCTGCGCCTGGTAAACATCGAGGACGGTCGGGAGCATCGTTGCTATCCTATGCGAATGATCCTCGAAAGTGCGGCGGTCGGGCCGTTCTTCAAGAACGGCTACGTGGTTGGCTGCGAGCGGACCAACCAGGCGGTGCTGATCGATCCCGGCGACGAGGTCGACCAGCTGCTCGACTTCATCAGGACGCAGCAGCTCGATGTGACCCACATCCTGCTGACTCACGCGCATGTCGACCACGTGTCGGGCGTCGCCGAAGCCAAGCGCACGCTTGGCGTGCCGATCTACCTCCACAAGGACGATCTGTTCCTCTACCAGAACGCCGTTCGGACCGGCATGATGTTCGGGCTCACCGTCGAGGAGCCGCCGCCGGTCGACCGCTATTACGAAGGGGATGGGCCGATCGAGTTCGGCGACTACGACGTGCGCATGGTGCACACGCCGGGGCACTGCCCGGGCGGCGTGTGCCTCGCAGTGTCGAAGCGGGACGACACCGCGCCGCCACACTTGTTCGTCGGCGACACCCTGTTCGCGGGCTCCATTGGCCGCACCGACCTTCCGGGCGGCGACTACGAGACGCTGCTTACAGCCATCACCGAACGGCTGTTCGCGTTTCCAGACGATTCGGTCGTGTACTCCGGGCACGGTCCCGAGACGACGATTGGCCGCGAGCGGGCCACCAATCCGTTCGTCCTCGAGTACCTCGCGGCGAAGACTTAGGCCACGGATTGGCGCCGATTGGGCACCGAGTATTTCAGCAACCTGTTAGATAGTGTTCGGCTTGCCGGCGCCGTTGCCGTTGGTCGCCGCATTGACCACGAACTTGACGCGCCCGACCGTCAGCTTGTCGCCGTCGTTCAAGGTGGTCTTGCTCACCTTCTGGCCGTTGACGAAGGTGCCGTTGGTGCTGCCGAGATCCTCGAGCTGCAGCGGTTCCCCCTCCTTCAGCGTGAAACGGCAATGCACTCGGGACACCATTGCCGCATCCACCACGAAGTCGGCGCGCGGAGCGCGGCCCATCGTCTTCAACGTCCCCGGCAGGACCCGGAACAGCAGGCCGGCGTCATCAGGTTCAACCGATTGCAATGTCCACATGCGTCATCCTCGACATCGATCGCGAGAGAAGCGGAGCGAGTCGATCGGTCATCAGTGTAAACGCATCAGCCGAGTTGTGGTACAAGAACGCGCATGGCCGCGAAAGATCCGCGAGTCGACGCCTACATCAAGAAGGCGCCGCCGTTCGCGCAGCCGATCCTCCACCACCTACGCAAGCTCGTACACGCCGCCGCGCCGGGTGTACAGGAAACGATGAAGTGGAGCACGCCGCACTTCGACTACAAGGGCATCTTCTGCGGCATGTCGGCGTTCAAGGCGCACGTCGGGTTTGGTTTCTGGAAGGCGGCGCTGCTGCAGGACGTGCTGCCGGGCGAGGGCGGCATGTCGGCCGCGGGCCAGTTCGGGCGCATCACCTCGCTCGACGACCTGCCCGGCGATCGCGAGCTCACGAAAATCATCAAGGCGGCCGCGAAACTCAACGACGCCGGCGTCAAGGCGCCGCCGACGCGCAAGGGCCCGCGCCCGGCGCTGGCGGCCCCTCCCGATCTTCTGAAGGCGATCAACGCCAACACGAAGGCCAAGACCACGTTCGACGGCTTCCCGCCAGGTCAGCGGCGCGAATACATCGCATGGGTGCTCGACGCCAAGCAGCCCGAGACCCGCGCGAAGCGGATCAAGACCACGGTGGAATGGATAGCTGAAGGCAAGGTCCGCAACTGGAAATACGTGAAGTGACGTGAGCGGCCATCGCACGGTGCGCGTGCTCGTGTATACGCACCGCTGGCTCGGCATCGCCGGCGGCCTCCTCTTCATCATCTGGTTTCTCTCGGGCATCGTGATGATGTACGCGCGCATGCCCGACCTCGATCCGGTCGAGCGGCTGGCGCGGCTGCCCGCGATCGCGACGGCGTCGATTCGTGTGGCGCCGCCGACCACGGACGGCGAGACAGTGTCGGCGCTGTCGCTGGGGTCACTCGAAGGCAGGCCGGTGTATCGGCTGAGCGCGGGCGGCCGCACCCGCTACGTCTTCGCCGATACCGGAGACGCCGTGCCCGCCGTGGATGCCGACCAGGCCGTGCGGATCGGCCGCGCGTTTACGGGTGGCTACGCGCCGGTTCGCCACGACGCGCGCTTGCTCGATGCGGATCAGTGGACCTTCGCCGTGCGCCGCCAGATGCCGATGCATCGACTCATCGTCGATGACGCGCCGGGCACGCAACTGTACGTCGCCGAGAACGGCGGCGAGGTGGTGATGAAGTCCACGGCCTCCGGGCGCACCTGGGGAAGGCTCGGAGCCGTGCTCCACTGGATCTACTTCACGCCGCTCCGCCGCAACGCCGGACTCTGGAACGACGTGATCGTCTGGTCTTCGCTGGCCGGAACCGTACTGTGCCTGGCAGGCATCGCGTGGGGGATGTGGCGCCTCGCGCCGATCCGTGGCTACCGACTGCGCCGTGAGCGGCATCTGTCACCGTACGCGGGATGGATGCGCTGGCACCACTACCTCGGTCTGGTCTTCGGCTTCACGACCATGATGTTCGTCTTCAGCGGGCTGTTGTCGATGGACCCGTGGTCGTGGCACCCGGGAACAGCGCCAACGCGCGACCAGCGCGAGCGCCTCGCCGGCGGGCCGTTGGTGGCGGGCGATCTGTCGGCGGCCGCCATCCGACGCGCGGTCGAGGCGTACGCGCCCCTCATGCCGAAGGAAGTCCAGCTGGTGCGATTCCGCGGACATTCGTACCTGAGCGCGGCCGAAGGGCTCGTCTCGCTCGATGCGCCACACCTCGGGGCCGCCCCTCAGTTACCGCCCGATCTCGTCATGGGTGCCGCACGGATCGTGATGCCAGGCGTGCCGATCGACGGCGTGCAGTGGATGGAGGACTACGACGCCTATTATTACGACCGCGATCGCCGAAGCCCGTTGCCGGTCGTACGCGTGCGCTATGCGGATCCGCAGCGGACGTGGCTGTACATCGATCCCCGCCACGGCGTGATCGCGAAGAAGGAAGAGCGGCTGACCCGTCTCAACCGCTGGCTCTATCACGGCTTTCACAGCATCGACTTTCCGTTCCTGTACTACCGTCGCCCGCTGTGGGACATTGTCGTGATCGTGTTGAGCGTCGGCGGGCTCGCGCTGTCGGTCACCACGCTGACGGCGTCGTGGCGGCGGCTGAAGCGCCACGCGAAGCACCTCACCTCGCGGGCTGGCGCATCCTGAACGGGTAATAGCGCGTGATGTCGCCGGAGGTCAGGATCAGGAAGAAGTACGCGTCGTCGCCGCCTTCGGGCCTCTGGATCGCGCGATGCAGCTCCGCGATGCGCTCGGGGGTCTCGAGATCGGCCACGCGCACGGTCACCGCCGTGACGCCGACGGGGCGTAGCGCAATCGGGATCATCCGCCGCTCCGAGTATTCGCTCTTGAAGAGGTCGCCGGACGCGACCATCACCGCCACCGGCCGCCAGCCGGTGATGCTGCAGCGGATGAAGCGGAACGAGTCGACGGTGGGAATGTCTTTCACCGCGCCGCTGGTGAACCGGAGGATGCCGGCGCGCATGAACTCCGCATAGGTCTTGAGCGGAATCTGTTCCTGTTCGGTGAACAGCAGGATGCCGGTGCCCTGCGCCCGCGCCGGAGCTACCGCGATGACCAATGCGACAGCGGCCAGCACGGGGAGCCTCGACAACGTTCTCGCCGCGTTAGCCCTTGCGTCCATAGTTAGGGCGATAGTTCTTGTGGCACTGCGTGCACGACTCCATGAGGCGATCGCTCAACGCGACGATGCCTTCGACATCGCGCTTCTTCGCCGCCGCGTACGCATCGGCCCCGGCGTCGAGCATCAACTTCGCGTCGACCATCCACTGCTTCTGGTCGCGCGCCCGGCCCGGCATCATCAGCAGGTTCGCGGACTCGGCCACCATCAGCGCCTGGCCTTCGAGCACGGTCCACTCGCTGTCGGTCTTCGGCGTGCGCGATTCGATGTAGAACAGCGCGTCCGACGCCGGGTAGATGATCTTCACCATGAGGTCGCTCATCGTCCCGACGTTGCGCGTCGGCGGCCGCGGCGCCGATGCGGCCTGTGCCATGGCGGCGGCGAGGGCTGCGGCAAGGGCAAAAGTCTTCATCCGGCGCGCAGTCTACCGCAGATCAGGAAGCCGGTCGGATCTGCGTTAATATCCAGACCTCACGGAGGCCAATTGGTGATCACACGGCACGCAGTCGTCTTGTTGTTCGGCGCGCTCCTTTC
>JALDXK010000263.1:0-7896 GCA_032155105.1 Acidobacteriota bacterium | reverse complement strand
ATGAAACTCGTCATCATCGGCGGCACCGGGCTCATCGGATCGAAGCTCGTGACCAGACTGAGGGATCACGGCCATGAGGCCGTGCCGGCATCGCCAGATACGGGCGTCAACACGCTTACCGGCGACGGACTCGCCGAAGTCCTTCAAGGCGCGTCGGTCGTCGTCGACGTGTCGAACTCTCCGTCGTTCGAGGACGCGGCGGTCATGGAGTTCTTCACTACGTCAACCCGCAATCTGCTCAAGGCCGCCGGCGCCGCAGGCGTGAAGCACTACGTTGCGCTCTCGGTCGTCGGAACAGAGCGGCTCTCCGAGAGCGGTTACTTCCGTGCCAAGACCGCACAGGAGCAGTTGATCAAGGCGTCAGGCATTCCCTACTCGATTGTCCATGCCACGCAGTTCTTCGAGTTCGTTCATAGCATTGCGGCCGCCGCCACCGAAGGCAACGCGGTGCGTTTGGCTCCCGTGTTCATCCAACCCATGGCCGCTGATGACGTCGCCAAGGCCGTCGGCCGCATCGCGGTGGGCACGCCAGTGAACGGCATCATCGAAGTCGCCGGCCCGGAGCAGTTTCGACTCGACGAGCTGATTCGAGAAGGGCTCAAGGCTCGTCAGGATCCCCGCGAAGTCGTGGCGGACCCGCAATCGCGCTACTTCGGCGCCAGGCTCGGCGAACGCACGCTGGTGCCAGCTGACGGTGCCCGGTTGGGCGACGTTCACTTCAAGGCATGGCTGAACCGGCAGGCGTCGCCGCGCTGAACGGAGGACACGACAGTGGAAGCTGAAACTCGACTCCAGACATCCACACCCGGCGCGAGCATCACGCCACTCGCCGTGCGCGTGCGCGGAGAGTTCACGGAGATGCCAGGACTGCGCCTGACTGTGCATCAGGCAGCGCGACTGCTCAATCTGCCGACACTTGTTGCGACCGACGTGCTCAACGAGTTGCACCAGGCCTCGGTCCTGATGCTTTCAAAGGATGGGATGTACTCGCTGAGGCGTTGACCATGGCCAATGGATCATTGAAGGATGCGTCGACCAACCGCCTTGCCTGTCTGATCAGGCACTGGACGTGGGCGGACGAGGCCAGGACGCGATTCGACCGTGAGCTCGCCGACGGCTGGAACTACGACGAGGACCTCTCGGCCGATCATCCTTTCGGGGCTTTCTACCACTGGTGCGCGCTGTTGAGCGGCTTCAGCGAAGCCGCTCTCGAGAGCGGGCTGCTGTCACCCGTGCAGCTGCATGGCATTCGTTCAGACCTCGAGGCCTGCCTGCCCGACCTGCGCGCCTGCCGGCAGTTGCTGGTCGTCATTCCGGCTTCGCTCGAAGAACATCCGCGCATCGGAGAGCTGCTCCATGATGACGAGCGGCTAGGCCGCCTGCGCCGTGTTCATCAAGCCTTCCGTAACGCAATCGACGAAGAAGAACTCGCTCGACAAGTCGATTTGCTGGATCAGTGAGACAGTGAGATTAGAGGGATCATGACCAATCCGACCTGCGCTCATCTCCAGGCGATCGCATCCGTCAAGCGCCCGAAACGGCCTGAGTGCGACGAGTGCGTCAAAATCGGCGGAGCCTGGGTGCACTTGCGCACTTGCCAGGAGTGCGGCGGCACTCACTGCTGTGACAGCTCGCCCAACCGTCATGCGACGAAGCACTCCAGTGCGACGGGCCATCCGGTCATTGCATCGGCGGAGCCTGGCGAGCGATGGCTTTATTGCTATCCCAACGAGAGGTTCTCGAAGTACTAAGAAGCCCCTCTGACCGGCGACAGTCACACATCGAATGGCTGATCGGTCTGTCCTCCGGAGGCTCACGCCTCTCCAAGCGGAGTACACAATGAACAATCAAGCATCGACGGGCGCAGCCACGGCCGCGCGAACAGACATCTACGCGCGGCCAGACGTCTACGAAATGGAGTATGCGGGTAGCGGAAACGACGATGTCCGATTTCTTGCACACCTACTCGCAAGTGTCGCCCCTCGACGGATGTTGGAGTTTGCTTGCGGGTCCGGCCGTGTCACCTTCGCCCTGGCCGCAGCCCTGCCCGGCGCTGAAATTGTCGGCGTGGACTCGTCGATCGAAATGCTTGCCAACGCGGTCATCACGCGTGCAGCCGCTGACCTATCGATCCGCAGGCACATGTCATTCGTGGAAGGCGATATGCGCGACTGGGCAGGCACGGGTGATGTGTTCGACGCGGTAGTCATTCCCTGCTGTTCGGTGTCGCATCTAGTCACGCTCGACGATCGATTGCGGACTTGGAACAACGCACGTCGCCTGCTTCGTCCCGGTGGCATTTTCGTTGTCGACGTGCGCGTGCCAGATCTGGCGACCTTGGCCGAGGCGCAGCGCGTCAGTCCGCGTGCATTCGTCGATCTCGACATCGATGCAAGGCGCAGTGGCCTAGGGGAGGATGCAAGGTTGCTGCGGTGCACCGCCACCACCTATCAACCACACTTACAACGGGCCGATGTGCGTTTCATCTACGATCGATTCGGCGATCGCACATTGGCCGAGCGTCTGGTGACTGATTTTGCCAGCCACGTCTATTGTCCCGCCGAGCTCGAGTTGCTGTTTCGATCAACCGGCTTTGACATCGTGCAGCAGTATGGGGACTACCGTTTCGGCGACGTCGACCGTACTTCGCAGTACGTGGTGACGCTAGCGAGGCGAGCACGCTAGGACGTTTCACTCATCCTTTTCAGCGATCACATCAGCGTCACACTTTGCGTCCTGCGATGGTCACTAGAGCAGGAGAGTGATGTGATGATTGGCGTCTGCTTGCTCGTGTGGTGCCTCGGCCAGAATGCCCAGCCGGCCGAGCGCATCACCTTCACGAACGACATCAGGGACCACTCGCGCACCGAGCGCGTGATCGCGTATGAGTACCGCTGGATGGTCGTCGGCGCGATCGACCAGACCACGACCTCGAATGCTGTTTTTTCTGGCGGGCTGCCGGTCAACATTCAGCTGCTGAAAGGGCGAGTCGCCCTGGCCGGCGGCGCCATCGTCGCATCGACCACCGTGCCGCGGGGCGGTACGCATGCCAATTTCATGGCCAAGCTTGAAGTGCGACTAACGGACCGCATCGGAGTCACCTACTGGCACTGGTCGAATGGGAACCTTGGTGACAGGAACCCGTCAGTCGACAGCGCCGGCGTCACACTTCGCCTGCGCCGACATTGACCCTTCCCAAAGTGTCTAAACGATGTGAGGTCAGTGGGCGGATTGCGACCGAGATACGGACCTAGGTCGACCACCTCTTGCATCTGAACTTGATGCAGCCTTTTTCTTGTCCTTACGTGTCGGCGCCCACGTAAGCCTCACATCTGCTTCTAGCTGTTCCTGGCGCGCCTTCACCCAAGGCGAGTAGTGACGCTCAGTCACCTTAACGGAACTATGCCCAAGGAGTATCGAGACGTGAGACAGCTCGACACCTTTCAGGAGCAATGAAATCGCAAATGTGTCTCGAAAGCGATGAGCGTGACCGCCGACGATTGGCGGTTCGGCGGTCGCGAACAGTTTCTGAAACACTCGATTCCAACTCTTTACAGTTGTCTCGCGCTCGCTCTTCCCATCCCAAAAAAAATACTCTGGCCGCTCGTTGACGAGCGCTTTCATAGCCTTCGTCACTTCTGGTGGAAGAGGACAGTTGACGGGAGTGCCTGTCTTCTGCGTGTAGAGAAACAACTTGTCGCCGTTCAACCGAGCACACTCAAGACAGGCGGCATCCTGAAGTCGGAGGCCGGAATGGCGCAGTAGTAGAACCATGGCCTTCAGCTTGGGACCGAACGAGCCCCAGTCTGCCAGTTTGTCAGCAGCTTCCAATGCCCGCTTGATGTCCGGTTCGTCAAATGGCAGCGTCGGTGATTGGGTCACCTTCGGAGGCTTAATCGCCTTCGCAGGGTTGCGCTCGATCCATTCCGACTCTTCGCAGAACCTCATGAACCCGCGCAAGTACTCGAGCCTCTTGACCGCCGAAATCGCGGAGAACTTCCAGGTCTTGCGAAAGCCGCGGAGGGCATCCACATTGAGCTCTTTGAGGCGTCTGAAGCCTTTCGCTTCGCAGTAAGGAAGTAGCTTTCCCTCGAGCAGTTCGCGGCGCTTGCGGACCGTCGAAGGAGCTAGATGGCGAGCTTCGACGTCGTCAAAATACTTTTGAAGCGCCTCTTTAATCGTCGGGACTTCTTGCTTCTTGCCGCCGATTTCCTTCGCGGCCTCCCATTCGTGAATCGTTGCGGCGGCAACGCTCCAATCGCGAGTGTTCAGGGATCGCTTGATCCACTCGCCACCCAGGGACCCCTGAGCCCAGACGGCACAATTACATCTGGTCCACCGCCGGCCCTTGGAACGGTGAGGGCACGTGCGCGCATGCCAGCGAAATAGAGCTAAACTTCCAGCAGGCATATATTGGATTTAGCCTAGCAAAGTGAAAGGGCTGTATTCCAGTTTTATTCCAGTAACGACGAATTTCGTGGATTCTGTTGTTTCTATTGAGGCGTATTTCCGAATGTTTTAGGGTTTTTGGTGTTGAGGAAGGTTCGAATCCCACCCTCTCCGCCACAAACTACTGAAAAATAGCCACTTATAGACTATTTCTAATTTGTTGTTCCACCCTCTCCTGTGATGATTTACTGATTGCAGAGCGACATTCGCAAAGTATGTGTTCCAGTTTTATGTCAGCGCATCGTCGAACGCGCCGATGCTCTAAGGGAGCCAGTGGACGACGCCGGCGCACGCGAAGATGAGGACGATTGGCGGAAGGCTCGTCCGCGATAACACGACAAAGGCTGCGCCCGCGAGCAACGCCAAACTCAGAGAAGGGACGGCCTCTGGAGCCAACCGGGCTCCGGTGGTCATGATCAGCACGCACGAGGTGATGACGATCGCCTTGTAGGCGCCGCGCAGATATTCGTCAGAGCCACGGCGCACCACGTGGGCGATTGGCAGGGCAAGTAGCGCTGGCGACGCGAGCGCTAGGGCGGCCGCCAAAGCACCGCTGACACCTCCGACAAAGTACCCGACAGCAACGATGTAGAGGCCAAGGGGCCCTGGCGACGCCTGGCTCATCGCAATCGCGTTGCTTAATTGCTCGTCTGTCAGGACGTGCCTGTTCTCGACGAGATCCGCCCTCAGCACCGGCACCGATGCGAATCCACTGAACGACAACGCCGTTGCTTTCAGGAGGAAGAGATAGAGCGCCCACGTGCTCATGCGTGCTCCTTCAGAACGATCGCACCGAACACCGCAGCTCCGAGCAGCAAAGCGACTGGCGGTATCTGTGTGAAGACGCTAGCGAAGAGCACGACAATCGCAATGCCAACGCCCCGTGACCGTTGGCGTTCGAGTTGCGGTAGGAGTAATCGCACACCGGCCCACATCAGCACCGCTAAGGCTCCTGCTCGAGCGCCCTGCATCGAGCGTGCTGCAATTGGGTCGGCTGAGTAGTTCACGTAGATCGCCGCGGCAACGGTCACAATCGTGCCGGGCACGACGGTCCCGATGGCGACGGCGAGCAGTGAGCCGCGCCAGCCCTTGAAATGTGCGCCGAGGAGGGCGAACATCGCGAGTAAATTGGTGCCGGGCGTCAGCCGAGCGATGGCATAAGCCTCATCGAACGTTGAGCTCTTGAGCGCACCGGTATCGACCAGTTCTTCGCGCAGTGAATTTGCCGCCGCAGCAGCACCCACGTGCAGGCTGCAGGCGCGCAACAACGACATCCACAGCGATGGGCCTGACGTCCGCCATCCCGAATAGACTGAAGACATGCCTGCTCATCGTTCAACCGCGGCTGCGGCTGGTCAACCTGCATGGCCGAACATAGTCGGCTTGAACCTGCGCTCGAAGCGATGGATCGAAGTCGAGGGACGCTTCGCCATTGGCGAGGGCGGAGGCCAGCTCTTGATGGCTATTGCGGAAACCGGTTCGCTGTCGCGCGGAGCGCAGAAGGTTGGCAGGTCCTATCGACACGCGTGGGGATATCTCCGCCGAGCGGAGAGCGTCCTGGGAATTCCGCTACTCACCGTCCGTCATGGCAAGGGTATGTCCAGAGGCACCGGACTCACGGAGGCGGCGTTCGCTCTGATGGACACCCTCTCACATGATTGACAAGATTCTCGGCAAGGAAAGATTCGCTTCAGTGATTCGTGAAGTAGCCGTTTGCGAGTAGGGCAACTATTTCAGCAGCCAATAACCGAGAAACACGGCGAAGATACCCAACGACAACTGCACGCCAAGGTTGAGCGCTGCGACCGCCTCCTCTCCATTGCGCACCAGCACAAGAGTATCGAGCGCAAGACTCGAGAAGGTCGTAAAGCCGCCAAGAATTCCGGTAAACACAAACGCGCGTCTAGCGTCGGTCAGGTCAAGCTTGCTCGAATCGACGCTGCCCAACAGCATACCGGCGAGGAGGCATCCCACGACGTTGACCACCGCCGTCGCATAGGGTACCGTCTCACCCGCGAATCGGTGCGTCGCAAGGTTGACGCCATGTCGCAAGGCGGAGCCCACTGCGCCACCGAGTCCGACTGCTATCCAAATCATCGACTGAGATTCTACCGCCGGCTGACCGCTATGCGCCGATGTGACGGGCGACGCGTCAATCGAGAAGCGATCAACGCGATCGGGGCGGCAACGAAGCTCAAGAGCGCTCCCATTTTCGTTTCGGCAAGCGCGGGTCCCCCTGGGAACGCGGCAGTCGCAAAGAAGAGCGAGACGGTGAAGCCAATCGAAGCGATGATCCCAACAACGAATATGTCTGGCCCTCGGAGAGCCGCAGGCAGAGGCTCGCTTTGCGTGATCGTCACGTCTATATCTGTCATCGCTCGTCTACGCATCGAGCGGCGGCACCTGGTTGACCAACGATACGCCACTCCGCGATCAACGTCAGCGCAACGATAACAAGCACAATGCCAGACACCGCCGTTCCGCTAAAATCCCACACGCCGGCTTCGATGAAAGCCATGGCGACAGCACCAAGGATAAACACTGGACCGGTGATTCCGCAGTGGAAGGTTCGATTACGTCCGAAGTTCACGACGCACGCGAGTCCGAGCGCCGCGAGCAAGTACGTGTCGCTGTATTGACGCAATTCCGGCCACACGGATGCAACCAGAAGGCCGGTACCGTACAACAAGATAAATGCGGCCGCCCAGAAACACATAGCGGCTGGGGTCGTGCAACAGCTTTGCGACAGTGCTCGACGAATCATGGCATTCCTCATTGGGTCGACGTCGATCGGTGACCCTACGGGTAGTCTGCACCCTGGACCAGCCTCCCGAGTCAAGCAGCAGTGGCATCAGGGCATTGCGATCCAGTTTGTCGCGACGACCGTCGAATCAGCCACCGGCGTAGTGCCCCGCGCGTCGTTCAATGCGGGGAAGGCGATTTGAGGTTGGAGAGATCGTCGCGGTCGCAATCCACAACGATCTAGAAGGTCGCGTCGCAGCGCTGAGCGGAATCTTCCATCACTTCGCGTTCACGATCTTGATCACTGACACAGTCGAATCAACGTCGCTGGACGGCACGTAGCTAATCGCACCGGTGACGCTCGCCACAAAGCGAAGCAAAGCGCGGCTTGAACGCTGCGTTGAGGGCGGTGCGAGGCCTTGGGTCACGCTCTGCTGGATCCAGAAGTCAGCCATATCACGTACCGACCGATCGAGGATCCGCTGCGAGAATTCCGATCGAAGTGGGCTGGTCGCGTCCCAATCCACTGGCACAATCGATTCACCGTGTGGCCACATCCGGGACTGCTTCATGAAAATGCGGCGCAGTTCCAGGAGCGTGATCGACTTCATCGGGTTGGCGCTGTTAACGATAACGACCAACGCCCGCGCCGCGGCGGAGCGGACACGGCAGGAGAACAGCCGCTACGAGACCACGGTGCAGGGC
>JALDXK010000262.1:0-7926 GCA_032155105.1 Acidobacteriota bacterium | reverse complement strand
AAGACGCCTCGCCGACGCGCCGCCTCGGGTTGCTCACGCCCGCGGTGGCCGCACTCCTCTTGCTGCCGCTCCTGGTCGTGGCGCTGACGTTCTCGAGCTTCGCCGGTGAGCGCGACCAGGGCACTTTGCGGCCGTTGCTCGCGCTTGGGATCAGCCGCTGGTCGCTGCTGGCCGGGAAAGCGATGGGCGCGATGCTGCCGTTGCTCCTGGTGATGGCGCCGGCAGTGATCGTCGGCGCGGTGTTCGTGTGGATGAACCGGCCGGCAGATGCCGACCTGCCGGTCGGCCCACGCGCCATCGGCTTGCTCGGCGTCTACGTTGCGCACGCGCTGATCTGGACGGCGCTCGGATTGTGCGTGTCGGCCCGGGCACGCTCGCAGGCAACAGCGCTGGTGGTGCTGCTGGCGCTCTGGTTCGCCAACGCGTTCGTCATGCCGTCGGCGGCGATGGCCATCGCGAAGTGGCAGGTGCCGTCGCCGACCGCGATCGAGTTTGCCGCCGCGATCGACGACGAGAAAGATACGTGGCCCACGTGGGACGAGCGCGTCGACCAGGTGATGACGCGCTTTCTCGACGGCGAGTTCGACGCCACGATGGCGCCGGCCAACGTCGAAGTGGTGGCGCTGCTCGAGTCGGAAGCGGAGGAGACCGCGCTCTACGACCGCCACTTCACGCAACTGTTCGAACGCTACGCGCACCAGGCGCGCGCCTACGAGCGCGCCGGGGTGGTGGCGCCGACCCTGGCGGCACGGATGCTGTCGATGGCCCTGGCGGGCACCGACGACTCGCACGATCGGGAGTTTGCCGCCGCCGCGGCGCGGTATCGCGCCGTGATGTTGACGACGTTGAACAGCGAGCTGGCACAGTCGGGCCGCCTGAACACGTTCGACTATGTCCGCGGCCGCGATCTGTGGGAGAAGGTGCCGGCGTTCGACTACGACGTGCCCGCCGTGTCGTGGGCGCTCGCCGAACGCGCGTGGAGCGTGGCCGTGCTCGGCGCCTGGCTGGCTGCCGCCGCGCTGGCCGCGGTGTGGGGCGTCTCCTCGATGAGGCTCGAGTCGTGATTGGCTTCCTGGCGCGGCACGAATGGCGCGTGCTCACCGCGAGCGCGGTGGTGCAGTGGGTGATCGCGATCTTCGGCCTGGCGCTGGTGGTGTCGTCGGGGCTCGGCGCCGCGCGCGCCGCGCGCGAGCAGCACACGTTCGATGCCTTTGCCCGGCGTACCATGCAACAGCTGGCCGATCCCCAATCGTCGCGGGCCGACGTGATTGCCAACGACAAAGGCTGGCTCGCGCTCGTGCCGCCGGCGCCACTCGGCGCGCTGGCGGTGGGGCAGAGCGACGTGTATCCCGGCTACCTGAAGGTAACGGCGCGCAACCTCGATGCGCTGGTCACGGGCGATCAGATCGAACATCCGCTGGCCGTCGCGTCCGGGCACTTCGACGCCGCGTTCGTGGTGCTGTTTCTGTATCCGCTACTGATCTTCGCCGTGAGTGTCGATCTCACCGCCACCGAACGCGATCGCGGCACCCTGCGCATGGTGCTGGCGCAGCCGGTGCGCCTGCGCGACGTGGTGGCCGGCAAGATGATCGCCCGCGCGCTGGCGCTCGCGCTGCCAGTGGCCCTGATTCCCGCGGTGATGGCGGCGGTAGCCGCCGACGGCGCCGCCATCCGCACGTCGTTGCCGATCTGGATCGCCGCGGTGCTGGCCTACAGCTCGATCTGGCACGGCGTGGCGCTGTGGATCAACGCGCGCGGCTGGAACGCCGCTGCGAACGCCCTCGTCCTCGCCGGCATCTGGCTGATCTTCGCCGTCGTCGGACCGGCAACGATCAACCTGTTGATCGCGGTGCGCTATCCGATGCCGTCGCGTGTCGAGGCCGCCGTGGAGGCGCGCGCGGCGACGCAGGAGGCGACGGTGCAGGGCAGCCGACAGCTCGGGCAGTTCCTGCAGGACCATCCGACCTCGGGTAACGTGGGACGCGACGGCATGCGGCAGTTTGCGATGCTGCAGGCGGCGCGCGATCGGCAGGTGGCCGATCGCCTGCAGGCGGTCGAGGCCGCGTTCGACATGCAATTTCAGCGGCAGCAGCGGCTCGCCTCATGGCTCAGCGTGCTGTCGCCGACGATGATCGCGCAAGGGGTGTTGCTGGACGCTGCGGGCACGAGCGCAGCGCGATTCGATCACTTCCGTGCCGGCGCCCGCGACTTCCAGCAGCAATGGAAGGCCTACTTCGAGCCGCGCGTGCTCGATGCCGCCACGCTGACGCGCGAGGAGATCGCGGCTGCACCGCGCTTTCGGTACGCGGAGGAACCGGCATTGGCGATCGTGCGTCGTGCGGCGCTGCCGATTGCCGGCATGGCGTTGGCAGGCATGCTCCTGCTGGCGGCCGGCTTCAGAGCCTACCGGAGGTACGAGGTGTGATCGAAACAGTGAAGCTGCGCAAGGCTTTCGACGGAGTAGTGGCAGTTGACGATCTTGATCTCCGGATTAACCCTGGCGAGGTGTTTTGCTTGCTTGGCGCAAATGGTGCAGGCAAGACCACCACGATCAACCTGCTGCTGAATTTCGTGATGCCAACATCAGGTGAGGCGCGCGTGTGCGGCCTCAATGTGGTCGATCACCCGGTGGAGACGAAGAAGCGCCTCGCCTACATTCCCGAACAGGTCATGCTGTATCGCAATCTCACCGGGCTCGAGAACCTGCGTTTCTTCAGCCGGCTGGCCGGTGCCGCGGAGGATTCCGATCACGACCTCCTCAGCATCCTGGCGCAGGCCGGCTTGACCGAAGAGCAGGCACGCCGCCGCGTGGCCACCTATTCAAAAGGCATGCGCCAGAAGATCGGCATCGCGATCACCATCGCCAAGCGCGCCGAAGCGTTGCTGCTCGACGAACCGACATCGGGCCTCGATCCGAAGGCGGCGAACGATTTCTCGGTGCTCATCGCCGACCTCGCCTCGCGCCACGTGGCGATTCTCATGGCCACCCACGACCTGTTCCGCGCCAAGGAATCGGGCACCAGAGTGGGCATCATGAAGCACGGACGGTTAGTGGAGGTCTTAGCGACCGCTGAACTTGGTCACCAGGATCTCGAGCAGATATATCTGCGCCACATGCACGACTGAGGCGGCGACAACCTTTCGGCGCGCTGTGGCGTCTTGTTGAGGATGCACAGCACTCAGCCACGGTGTGCAAGGAGGATGTTCGTGAGCCTCTTGCTTCAGAATCTGCGGCAGGCCGGTCGCGCGTTGCGGTTCCAGCCGGCATTCAGCAGCGTCGCGCTTCTCACCCTGGCCCTCGGCATCGGGGCGACGACGGCTGTCTTCACCGTGGTCCATGGAGTGCTGCTGCGGCCGCTGCCATATCGCGATCCTGGCCGTCTGGTCATGCTCCTGTACGGGCACCAGGGCACCACGTCGCCGTGGTACTCGCCGCTGAACTATCGCGACTACGCGACCCAGAACGACGTCTTCTCGGGCACGGCAGCGTATACCCCCGTCACCGCCAACATGACCGGCCTCGGGGAGCCCGAGCGTCTGCAGGGCGCGCGGGTCTCGTGGAACTACTTCGACTTGCTGGGTGCCGGGATGTCACGTGGGCGCGGATTCGTGGACGCCGACACGCGAGGCGACGGCAATCAGATCGTGCTGAGCCATGGCCTCTGGCGCCGTCGATTCGGTGGGCGCGCGGACATCATCAACTCGACCACGACGCTCGACGGCCGTGCCGTCACCATTGTCGGTGTCGCCTCGGCGGATCTGGACTTCCCACCGAACGCCGAGTTCTGGCAGCCACTGATCTTCGCCGCGCGCGACCTGTCGCCCGAGTCGCGGGGCGCACAGTGGGTCCGGGTACTGGCCCGGCTGAACACCGCCGTATCGCCTGAACAGGCGTCGACCGCGCTCGACACCATCGGACGCCGCCTCGCGCAAGACTTCCCTGACACCGAACAGGATGTCACTGCGCTCGCCGTGCCCCTGCACGAACGAATGGTGGGAGACATCCGGCCAACGCTGCTCGCACTGCTCGGCGCGGTGACTCTTGTTCTCCTGATTGCTTGTGCCAACGTTGCGAGTCTTTTGCTGGCGCGCGCGCAGGCGCGCGGCCGCGAAGTCGCGGTCCGCATGGCGCTCGGCGCGACTCGCCCCCAGATGATCGCGCAGTTGCTCACTGAAAGCCTGGCGCTGGGGATGCTGGGAGCCGTCGCCGGTGTCGGTCTGGCCATGTTGCTGGTCCGCGCGCTCATGCTGCTCGGACCGGCATCGATTCCGCGTCTGGCCGGTCTGACGATCGACGCCAACGTGCTCGCCTTTGCGATCGGGGCGGCCGTCGTGACCAGCGTCGTGTTCGGCCTGGTGCCCGCGGTGATGGTGTCCGGACGATTCACCCACGGCTCTCTCGCGCCTGGCAGCCGCGGTGCGGTGGGCAAGAGCACGACGCGAGCGCGACGATTGCTGGTTGTCACGGAGCTCGCGTTTGCCGCCATGCTGTTGGTCAGCTCTGGCTTGCTCATGCGCAGCTATCTTCAGCTGCAGCGTGTTGAGCCTGGATTCGATCCTGATGGCGTCGCGACGTTTGGCTTGTCACTTCCTTCCGGCACGTATGCGGCTCCCGCGAATCTCGACGCATTCGTTTCTACGCTCCTAGAGCGATTGCAGACGGAACGTGGAGTGGCCTCGGCCGCAATCGCGTACGGGCTGCCATTCACGGGGAATCTCAACGCCATCACCGGCTTCCGTCGTGCCGACCAGCCAGAGCCCGACTCGGCGTCGATGCCTTCGGCGTCGATGCGGGTCGTCAGCGCGGACTACTTCAAGACCATGAGGATTCCGATCCGCTCGGGACGCGTGTTCGACAGACGTGACACGGCGACGGCGCAGGAAGTCGTCTTGATCAATGAGCGAACGGCGCACAGGTATTTCGCGGATATTAATCCCATCGGTCAACAGGTACTGGTGACCGCGGAGCTCGCGCGACAGGCGCCGCACGGGCCGAAGACCATCGTCGGTATTGTCGGCAACGTCAAATACCGCGGCCTCGACGAGGAGACGCCCGCTGAAATCTACCTGCCGTACGACCAGCATCAGGTTGATGCGTTCACGGTGGCCGTGCGCACAACGGCAGATCCGCTTGGCCTGGTGCCTTCCTTGCGGCGCGAGGTCGCGGCACTCGATCCGTTACTGCCGCTGGCCAACGTCACGTCGCTTGCTTCACTCGTCGACGCATCGATCGCCGGACGCCGGTTCACGATGGTCTTGTTTCTGGCGTTTGCCGTCGTTGCCGCCACGCTGTCCGTGATTGGCGTCTACAGTGTGCTCGCGTACCTGGTCAGCCAGCGGACGAAGGAGATCGGCGTGCGGCTTGCGATCGGCGCATCGCCGTCAGGAGTGATCTGGCTCGTCGTCCGCGAGGGCATGCTCCTGACCACGGTTGGCCTGACCGTGGGCTTGGCCGGCGCCTTGGCGGCGGACCGATGGATTCATTCGCTGCTGTTCGGAGTCACACCCGCCGACCCCGCGACCTTCGCGAGTGTCGCGTGCGCATTGACCGTTGCGGCGGTACTGGCGACCTACATACCCGCGCGCCGAGCGGCGAGTGTCGACCCAACGGACGCGTTGAGGACCGACTAGCGCCGGATACGCCTCGTAACGAGAGCAGCGGACCGCCTGTGTTTGGCCCAAAACGCGCATTATGTCAAGCAAGCTTGACATAATGTCATTCATGCTTTACTCTTCGGTGCCAGGAGGACAGACCCCATGCTTTCCGTCTTCATGCACCGCAAACGCAAGCTCGCGAACGCCCTGGAAGAGTCGCGTGGAGCCGCCAAGCACGCCGGCGAAGCGCTCGAGATCACCAAACGCATCTACGGCATTCGTCTTCTCGTGCGCGGGTTGTTGTGGGGGTCGGTCTATCTCCTCGCGCGCGGGCTGCTCGAACTCGACACGCTGCCGACGCCGCTGCGTCTCGGCGTCGCACTGCTGCCGATCCCGTTCTTCGTGTGGTGGCTGTGGACGTGGATGACGGGCATCAGCCAGATGGACGAGCTCGAACGCCGCATCGAGCTCGAGGCGCTCGCCTTTGCCTTCCCCATCGCCGTCGTCCTGCTGATGACGCTGGGCCTGCTCGATGTTGCGAGGCCGCTCAATCCCGACGACTGGAGCCTGCGCCATGTCTGGGCGGTGATGCCGCTGCTGTATTTCATCGGACTGTGGCGCGCGAAGCGACGCTACCAGTGAAGAACCGCCTCAAGGTGCTGCGCGCCGAGCGGGATTGGTCACAGGCTGATCTCGCCGACCAGCTCGGTGTGTCGCGCCAGACGATCAACGCCATCGAGACGGAGAAGTACGATCCCAGCCTGCCGCTGGCGCTGAAGATCGGGCGGTTGTTTGGGCAGTGTGTGGAAAAAATCTTTCTGGATGCGGACGGGAAGTGATCCTTGTCGGGTGTGTGCCAAGGTGCCAAAGTGCCAGGTGCCACACGGTAACTTCCGTTGCCACGCACGCAACCGCAGTTGCGCTATGAAGGCCGGTTGACCCGACAACAACAGTTGACCTCACACACCTAGATGAACCGTCCGACAAGTGTCATTTCCCGACAAGTGTCTCTTCCCGACAATGTCACTTCCCGTTAAGTGTCACTTCCCGGCGTCGAACACTCCCATTCGCCGTATCAGCGAATCAAAGCGCGGGTCGGAACGGAGCGGGTCAAGCCTGGGATCGATCTTGATCGACAGCATCGGGCGCGTTCGTTCGTCGTAGGCCTTCTCGAGCCAGGCAAACGCCTGATCGTGATCGCCAAGCCCCACATAGACGCGCGCCACGTCGAAGGGTGAGATGTAGGTCTTGGTGGAGCGTCCGATCAGCTCATCGAGAATCTTCTTCGTTTCGGCCACCTGTCCCGAGACGGCATAGGCATGCGCGAGATCGGCTTTTACCTGGGAGCTTGCGCCGAGTTCAATGGCCTTCTTGTAGGCTGCGATCCCGTCGTCGTACGCGCCTGTTTCGATGTACACCGCCCCGAGATTCTGGTAATTGGCGAAGAACGTCGGCTCGGATGCCAGTCCTCTGCGGAAATGGTCGATCGCCTGATCGTATCGTCCAGCGCGGTACAGGATCTGACCCTGGTTTGCATTGATCAGCGGTGACACCGGATCGGCCTCGCGGGCTTGGGCGATCTCGTGCAGGGCCTCATCGAACCGTTCGAACCACGGTAAGGCAAGAGCGTACCTTTGATGGGCGGTCGCGTCGCTCGGGTTGAGGGCGATGGCGCGCTTGAAGGCGCCTTCGGCCGCGGTCCAATCCCAATCGAGGTAAAGGCTCACCATCGCAAGGGCCGAATGCGCTTCGGAGAGCGCAGGGTCGAGTTCAAGCGCTGTCACGGCGGCTGCTCTCGCTTTGACATAGGCCGTCTTCGGTTCCAGAACCCTGTAGGTGGCGAACCCGACATACGAATCCGCCACGCCGCCATACGCCGCCGCGTAGCGTGGGTCCAACTCGATGGCCCTTTCAAAATGCTGAAGGCCCTGCTTGAGGCCCGGGTTGGTCCGCTGGCTCCAGAAATGGCGGCCGATCAGGTACTCCCGGTAAGCGCCAGGGCTTTCCGTGTCGCGCTTCGCGAGCTGCTCGCGTTCGGCCCGCGTCAGGCGCACGGCCGCGGCCCGCGCTACCTCGTTCGAAATCGACTCCTGGATCGCGAAAATGTCCGTCCAGCTCTCGTCGAACGTGTCAGACCACATCGTTGACCCATCCAGCGCGTCGACCAATCGGACCGACAAGCGAATCCGATCGCCGGAGCGCTGCACTCTCCCGACGAGCAACGCGTCCACTCGGAGCTCACGGCCAGCAACTTGCGGATCCTGTGCTGCCCCCGAGTATTTCCGTACGGCGTCAGGGGATCGGATCGCGAGCTGGTGAACCTTGCTTAGT
>JALDXK010000261.1:0-7979 GCA_032155105.1 Acidobacteriota bacterium | reverse complement strand
GCCGCGGCGAGGCAGGTGAAGTTCGCCATGTGGCAGCCGGAGAGGAAGCCGACGCCGGCGTGGCGGGGAAATCCCAGCAACTCCAGCGCCCAGCCCGCGACGATGTCTTCCATCACCGACATGGCGGGCGACATGACATAGAGGCACGTGTTCTGATCCCAGGTGCTGCCCAGCCAGTCCGCCGCGACCGTCACCGGCACGGCGCCGCCAGTGACGAAACCGAAGTAGCGCGGCCCCGCGCTGCCGACGATGCCGGGATCGACCTGCTCGACGAGATCGTCGAGCACGGTGAGCGGATCGGACGGTCCGGCCGGCAGCGGCCCACCCAGCGCCTCGATCAGCGTCGCGCGTGTGGCGGTGCCACCGACGTGACGCGTGCTCACATCGTCCAGGTATCGCGACGCCACTTCGTGCGCGCGTTGTAAGAGCTCTCTATGCATCGCTTTACGACCTTCTGGGGCGACTTGGGGTCAGGTCAAGAAATTCGCCCTGTCCCAGGGCGATTCGGGACCTGTCCCTGATCATTCCCCGTCGGGGGCGAATTTCTTGACCTGACCCCGACTATCCCTGACAGCCACGATTGGCAGATCGCGGGAACGGGCCCAGGATTCCCATTCCGCGGCAGTCTTCGTGGCGAACACCGCGTGCAGATCGCTGCCGTCGGCGAGGCCCAGCGATGCATACAAGCGTGCGCGGAAGTGCGGTTCGAGCGCGGCGACGGCGACGGCGCCATCGCTCGCGGCGTAGACGGCGTACGCCGGGTTCGCGCCGCCCAGCGGCCCGCCCGGAGCGGTGAGCCCATGGCGCAGCGGTGCGGCGAGATCGTGAATCGTGTTGGCGAGGCCGATCACGCGATGCGATCCGGGCGCGGCCTGCATCAATTCCATGACCGTGGCGCAGGCGCGCTCCGCGCCCATGAGATCGGCGACCAGGGTCAACGGCAGGCTGCGCTGCACGAGGCCGTGCTCGGCCAGGTAGGTGAGGTCGTGCCCCGCATGCTCAGGCGCCGCGGTGTGGCCGACGATGTTGAGGTGACGCAGCGAGGGGAACTCTCGTGTGAGTGCCGCCGCGTCGAGACCGAGACGCGCGAGGGCGGCCGGCCGCTGGCTCGCGAGGAACAGGTCGCACCCAGCCAGCATCGATTTCAGCGCCGCCATGCCCGGCGCCGACTTCAGGTCGAGCCGCTCGACGCGTACTCCCGCGTGCAGCTCGTCGTACCACGGCCTGCAGAGGGTGGCGAGCTGATCGCCCGCCGGCGGCTCGATCTTGATCGCGGTGGCGCCGCGCCGGACCAGTTGTGCGACGGCGGCCGGCCCCGGCACGTTCTGCGCGATGCTCACGAGGCGGAGTCTCAGACCTGCCGCGCGCGCCTCCGCCTCGTGAGCGACAGCGTCGTTTGGCCCCGCCTCCCGGGGTCCCCGTCGCGGGGACTTTGCGCGATGGGGTGGTTCCGGCGGGGCGGGACGTCGTGAAGGGCCAGCGAAGAACATCAGCCCTTCACGACGTCTCACCAGCCGCACGATCAATGTGTCTTTGGGTGGACGCGCCCGCGAGCCAGTCGTCGATGATCGCCGCGAGGTCGAGGTCCGGCGCGATGAGGCAGCTGTGGCCATGGCCTTCGAGCACGCGCATGCTCGCCCGCGGCGTGAGCGCGCTCATCAGCCGCGCCTGTTCCACCGCAGGCACCAGCGTGTCGCGATCGGCGGCGAGGTAGAGCACTGGCGGCGAGAGCGCGGGCAACCGCTCGCGCAGGTCGTAATTGCGCAGGATGCGCAGCCGCGAGAGATACCCGGCGCGGGTGGTGGCGCGCATCAGATCCAGGAAGCGCGCAATCTCCTGGCGATCGGTTCCGGGGGAATGCATGCGGCCGGCGTTCAGTTGTCGCACTACCCGCATCATCGGCCATGGCGTGGCGCGCAGCAAGTGATAGGCGAGCCACAGGCGCGCCGGCGAGGCGAAATGCGCGAACGAATTGAGTACGACGAGCCGGTCAACCCGTTCGGGATGCGCGAGCGCGTAGCTCAGGGTCAGCGCGCCGCCAAAGGATTCGCCGACGAAGGCGACCGGCGCACCGTCGGGTGCCACGCGAGTCACCTCGTCATGCAGGTCGGCCACGAGATCATCCATCGACGCAGCGTCATCCCGCAGCCGCGTCGTCTCCACGGCGAATCGGCGTTCGAGGTGGGGAATCTGCCGGTAGAACAACTGGCCAGTGCCATCGATGCCCGGGACCAGCAGCAGGCGCTGTTTCAACCTCTCCATGCTACTCTTCGCGCGTGACGCCAGCTCAAGCGGGGCGGGTCGCCTGGACCGTTCTCTCCATCTTCATCGTGGAAACGGTCGTCTTCGGCCTCTCGGTACTGCCCGCGTTCACGTTCTGGACGTGGACGATGACCTTGATGCCCGAGTCGCCGCTGGTGCCGATCCTGCGTCCAGCCGTCGTCGCCATGTCGTTGATCCCCGCCTATCTCGTGTTCGCGTTCTCGCTGGTTGCGCTGTCGGCCTTCTCCACGAAAGTCTGCGGCTGGCGCACCGCGCCGAACGGCATGTGGAAGCTGCGCGACCTCGAGTGGCCGCTGCTCGACTGGTCGCGCTACATGATCTCGACCCACGTGGTGCGCGTGCTGGTGGGCACGTTCTTCCGCGCCTCGCCGCTGTGGAGCCTCTACATGCGCTGGAACGGTGCCCGCATGGGACGCGGGGTGCACATCAACAGCTTGTCGATTTCGGATCACAACATGCTCGAGTTCGGCGACGGCGTCGTGATTGGCGAAAACGTGCACCTCTCGGGTCATACTGTTGAGGGCGGCATGGTCAAGACCGGGCCGGTGAGGCTGGGCCGGTTCGTGACCGTCGGTTTGGGCAGCATGGTGGGCATCAACGTCGACGCGGGAGAAAAGTGCCAGATTGGTGCGATGAGCGCCGTGCTCAAGGGCACCAAACTTGACGCCAATTCGGTCTACGTGGGCGTGCCGGTCCGTAAGATCGAGCGCAACACACCGGCGGCCGTCATCGAAACTGCCCTTCTGGACGCGTGAGTTGACCCCTCTGATCTCAATCGTTGTTCCAGTCTTCAACGAAGCGCGTACGGTTGCGGCAGTGATCGAGCGGCTGGTCGCGATCGACCTGCCGGCGCCGCGCGAGATTCTCGTGGTCAACGACGGCTCGACCGACGGCACGCGGGACGTGCTGGAGCGCGTCACCGAACGGCCGGAACTGCGCATCATCCACGCGGAGAAGAACGGCGGGAAGGGCAGTGCGATCCGCATCGGATTCGCGAGAGCCACGGGCACCATCGTCGCGATCCAGGACGCCGACCTCGAACTCGATCCGGCGCAACTCGCCGATCTCGTGACGCCGATTCTCGACGGCCGCACGCGCGTGGTCTATGGGTCGCGTTTCCTGGCCGGCCGGCCAGATGCGCCCTGGCTCTCGATTTTCGCGAACCAGGTGCTGACCGGGGTCACCAACGTGTTGTTCGGAGGCCGGCTGACCGACATGGAGACCTGCTACAAGGTGATGACCGCCGACATCGCGAAGTCCCTCAACCTCGAATCGAACCGGTTCGACATCGAGCCTGAGATCACGGCGAAGCTGCTCCGCGATGGCCATTCGATCCTGGAGCTGCCGATTCGCTTCGAGCCGCGCAGCCGCGCGCAGGGCAAGAAGATCGGCTGGAAAGACGGCGTCCGCGCGATCCAGGTGCTGCTCAAGTACAGATTCGGCGGATGACCCCCCTTCGCCAAGGCTTCGGCGGGGCAGGCCCGCTCGCCCAAAGCTCGGGCGCTGGGTCCCTTCGCCTAGGCGTTGGCGAGGCAGGGCTCGTCGTTGCCTTGCTGGTCGCGTGCGGCCTCGCGGCCTTTGGAGTGGTGCGGGGGACGTGGGCGGTCGGCGGTTCCGACTCTTCCTGTTACGCATTGACGGCGCAGGCGATGGCGCGCGGCGAATTACAGCCGACGAGCCCCCTCGCGGTTGAGGCGCCATGGCCAGATGCGCCGCGCACGCTCGCGCCCGGCGGCTTCATTCCGTCGCCGGTGCGTCCCGATGGCGCGTCGCCGATCTGCGCGCCGGGCATGCCGGCATTGATGGCGCCGCTCGCCGCGATGTTTGGCGCCGACGCGATCTTCTGGCTCATTCCACTCGCCGGCGCGGTGCTGGTGATGTCGGCGTTCCTGATCGCGCGACAACTGGCCGGCGGCATGGCCGGCGCCGCTGCGGCGTTGCTCACGGCGGCGAGTCCGATCGTGCTGTTCCAGGTCGTGCAGCCGATGAACGACATCCTGGCCGCGGCGCTGTGGATGGCCGCCCTCGCCGCGGTGATCGCGTTTCGCCAGGTGCTGATTGCCGGCATCCTGATCGGCCTGGCGATCCTCGTGCGGCCTAATCTCGCACCGCTGGCAGTCGTGATTGCGCTGGTGCCGCTTCTCATGAAACACCAGCGCCCGCAGCGATCAATTGTCGTGATGGCCGCGGCCGCGCTCCCCGGCGTCGCGGCGATGCTGTGGCTCAACGATGCGTTCTATGGAAGCCCGTTTGCGAGCGGCTACGGCGACGCGTCGCAGTTGTTCAGCGCCGCGCACATCAACGACAACCTCACCAACTTCGGTCGAGCGGCGTGGCAGACGCAGCACATCGTGCCGCTCGTCGGCGTGTTCGCGCCTGCGGTCTTCACCGGTGAGAAGAGGCGGCTCGCGGTGGCGCTCCTGACCGGCGCCGCGGTCGTGATCGCCATCTACCTGCTGTACCAGCCGTATCCGGAGTGGTGGTACCTGCGCTTCCTGATTCCTGCGCTCGTGCTGCTGCTGATTCTTGCGAGCGCTGTGAGTGTGGAACTGGCCTCGCGCGCGCGCATGGGCGGCGTCATCCCGATCGTGGCGGTGGTGCTCGCCATCCTGGGCACGCGCGCCGCCGCCGACCGAGATGCGTTTGCGCTGCAACGCATGGAGGGGCGCTATCGCGACACGGCCGCGATGGTGGCAGACCGCCTGCCGTCAAACGCCGTTCTCCTGACGGTATGGCAGAGCGGCAGCGTCCGTTTCCATGCGGGGCGTGAAGCGGTGATGTGGGATTCGCTGGATCCGGCGTGGCTCGATCGCGCCGTGCAGTGGCTGACCGATCGCGGCCTCAAGCCGTACTTCCTGTTCGAGCGCCGCGAGGAGCCCGAATTCCGCGCCCGCTTTCGCGGGCAGTCGCCGCTCGGCGCGCTCGACTGGCCGCCGCGCTTCGATCTCAATCGCCAGGTGCGGGTCTACGATCCCGCGGATCGCGCCGTCTTCCTCGCCGGCCGCACGTATCCCACCGAGAATCAGCCGCGCAGGAAGTAATCGGCGGCGTAGATGTAGATCGCGTAGACCGCGCCTTCGCCGATCAATAAACCGATGAGAAACTTCGGAAAATTGATGCGCAAGGTCCCGCACACGTAGCAGATCAAATCCGTGGGCAGGAACATCAGGAAGCTCCACCCGATGATGATTGGCATCTGGTAGCGCTGCAGCAGGTCCTTGAGCCGCTTGATCTGCTTCGGATAGTCGCGCTCGAACATCTCGTCCATGTGCAGCGCTTCCGCGAAGAAATAGCAGATCGAAGAGGACACGATCACCGAGGCCATGGTCACGAAGAACAGCAGTACCGGCGGGAAGAAGGGCAGGCCCACCACGAGCAGGAACGTCGCCGGCACCAGCGTGAAGGCCCGGAACGAGCCGAGCAGGAAGTAGATGATCGAGCCGGCGACCATCGACGCCGAGAACGCGCCCTGCAACTCCCGCTGCACGAACTCGCGCTCGAAGAAATAGAGATACAGGGCGCCTCCGACGATGAGGAGCCACATCGCGAACAGCAGGACGCGGACTGCCTTGTTTTGAAGTTGCGGAACCAACGGTCTGGTTCAGAGACGGCAACCGGCGCCGGAAGGTTCCGTCATCCTTCGGCTCGGATCCGGGCTGCGCCCGTTCCCTCGCTCAAGGCAGGCGTCGGGTCTTCTTCGCCGAGATGAATCTGGTGCTCGAGCTTCGCGAAGCCGTCAACGGCCGCGCGCTCGGGAAACAGCAGGGAGGTGACGATGCCGACGGCAAACGACCGCGGGATCGTGAACAGTCCCGGATTGCGATACGGGAAGTACGCGGTCGGGTGGCCGAGCAGATCGATCTGGATCGCCGGCGACAGGTAGATCAGGATCAGCGTCGCGGCCGTGCCGAACAGGATCGAGAGCTGCGCGCCGCGCGTGGTGAACGGCCGCCAGAACATCGACAGGATCAGCGCCGGAAAATTTGCGCTCGCAGCGATCGCGAAGGCGAGCCCGACCATGTAGGCCACGTTCTGGCCCTTGAAGGCGATGCCGAGCACGATCGAGAGCACCGCGAGCAGGATGGTGGCGCCGCGTGCCACCTTCAGTTCTTCCTTCTCGCTGGCCCGGCCGTGACGGACCACGTGCACGTAGATGTCGTGTGAGAGCGCCGCCGCGCCGGCCAGCGTGAGCCCCGCGACCACCGCGAGGATGGTCGCAAACGCGACTGCAGCGATAAAGCCGAGGAACGCCTGGCCGCCCACCACCTCGGCGAGCAGCGGCGCGGCCATGTTGCCGCCGGCGTCCACCGCGCGAATCGCGTCCTGGCCGACCAGCACCATCGCCCCGAAACCGAGGATGAAGGTCAACAGGTAGAACGCGCCGATCGCGGCCGTCGCATACGCCACCGAGACGCGTGCGGTACGCGCGTCGGGCACGGTGTAGAAACGCATCAGGATGTGCGGGAGGCCGGCGGTCCCGAACATCAGCGCCAGGCCAAGCGAGATCGCGTCAACCGGATCCGACACGAGACGCCCGGGCGCCAGCACGCCGACGCCGTATTGCCGCGTGGCCTCGTCGAAGAGCGCCAGCGGGTTGAAGGCGAACTTCCATAGCACCAGCATGGCGAGCAGGAACGCCCCGAGGAGCAGCAACACCGCCTTGACGATCTGTACCCAGGTGGTGGCGATCATGCCGCCGAACAGCACGTAGGCCAGCATCACCGCGCCGACGATCACCCCCGCGGTCTCGTAGTTGAGCCCGAACAGCAGGCGAATCAGGTTGCCGGCGCCCACCATCTGCGCGATCAGATAGAACGCGACCACAGCGAGGCCGCCGGCGGCCGCCGCCACCCTGACCGGGACCTGCCGCAACCGGAACGCGAGGACGTCGCTGAAGGTGAACTTGCCGAGGTTGCGGAGCGGTTCGGCGATCAGGCAGATCACCACCGGCCAGCCGACGAGAAAGCCGATCGAGTAGATCAGGCCGTCGAAGCCGGACAGTGCGACAAGACCCGCGATGCCGAGAAAACTCGCGGCGCTCATGTAGTCGCCGGCCAATGCGAGGCCGTTCTGCATCGCGGTGATTGAACGGCCCGCGGCGTAGAACGCCTCGGTGCTCCGCGTGCGCCGGGCCGCGAACCACGTGATACCCAGCGACAGCAGGATGAAGATGGCGAAGCCCGCCATCGCGATAACGTTCGGTTCTCCGGTTTGCACGTTAACGGCGCTCCCGGCGTTCACGCTGGCTGTTGGCCACCGCCACGTCGTAGTGATCGTTGGTCCACTTTACGTAGACCAGGATCAGTGCCCACGCGGTGATGATGACCAGCACGCCGAGGAGGATGCCGAGGCTGAGACCGGGCAACACGATCGTGCCGAGCAGCGGCTTGTTGAACGCCACCAGCAGGATGAAGCCGACGTAGACGGCGGTCATGAGGCCGGTGAGGAGGATCGCGAGGCGCCAGCGGGCGGCTGCCACGCGGGTCAGCCGGATATGCGTTTCCGTCATGCCGGCGGTCATCGTATCAGGTGTGTCACGAAAGCTGATATAGTCCGCGCGCAACTGCCCCCCATGGGCAGGAACGGAGTGGACTATGCGACTGCGTTTTGCCTCGCTGGTTTGTCTCGTCTCCCTCGTCGCTTCCCCCACATTCGCCCAGGACGCCACGTTGATCGGCACCATCGTCGACGGTACG
>JALDXK010000260.1:0-7980 GCA_032155105.1 Acidobacteriota bacterium | reverse complement strand
GTTGCGGCTTCGAGTTGCTGGTAGTCCCGCTCGAACACCGGACGCTTGCCCACGTCTGCCCACTCCACCCGCACGCGATCGTCGTCAAGGTACAACCGGCCATCGCTTCCGTCGTGACTCATCACGAGGAACGTCTGCGTGTGCGCCATCGTGCCCGCGTCGGCTCCGGCTAGCAGACTGTGTGTTTCCGCCATCTTGCGTCGAGCGATCTCGATGAGGTCGAGATCATGCGCCTGCAGGCCGGCGGCATCTCCCGCCACAGCCAACGGCACGGTGAGCACCCGTGCCAGCGCTGCAGGCACGCTTCCTTCCTCGATGATCAGTCCGTCTTCGACATCGTCGGTGTTGCGCATGTCGATGACACTGGTGATGCAGGGACCAACCGCTGGCTGTGCCGAGGAGCGGCGTGGCCCCACGCTGATTCCGCCGATCCGGTCTTTGGCGTGATAGGCAAACCCCAGCACGTCACCGTTGCCGCTGAAGCGCGTGCCCAGCGCGGACGATAACGACAGCCCTCGCGCGTGCGAGCGCAACAGGATCTCGGTAGACCCCAGGGTTCCAGCCGCGAGTACGACGACGTCGGCGCTGACCGACATCATCGCCGCATTGAAGGTGTCGCGTCCGCCGCCTGCAGTGTCAAAGTGGACGGCCCACGAGTTGCCCTGCCGGGCGACATACCGGACCCGGGCTCCCGTGAAGATGTGCGCCCCGTGACTCCAGGCATCGGGGAGGTAATTCATCAACGTCGTGTTTTTCGCACCCACGTTGCATCCGGTCACGCAGTCGCCGCACAAGGTGCAGGCGTGTTGTTCGATTCCAACGTGATTGGTGTGATCGTCGAAGGTCACGTTGATCGGCACGCGGCTGAACGGCTGCTGCATCTCTCGCGCACACTTCTCGTGTGCGATGAGTTTGTTGAGGACCGGTCCGTGCTCCGGAAACGGCACCGGCCGAAGCATCTGCGTCGCGTGGCCGAATGCCTCGGCAAGGAGACCCTCTCGATCGGCCCGCAGCGCGTCGGGCCACCGGGTATCGTCGAAGATGCGTGCGTCGGGCGAAAGCGAGACGTTGGCGTTGATGAGTGAGGTTCCACCGAGACCGCAGCCGACGAGGACGTTCAGGTCGGGGTTGATGCGGAAGTCGAACAGCGCGGTCTGCGACCACAGGTGTCCGCCGGGTGTATCGATCTGAATCTCACGCGCCGCGTCCGCAAAGGTGTCCGGGTACTCACCCGGGTGCCGCTCGAGACCGCGCTCGAGCAGACACACGGACCGCCCGGCACGTGCGAGCCGCGACGCGGCGACGCCGCCGCCGTAGCCCGAGCCAACCACGACGACGTCGTAGTGCTCGTGGAGGTCTTCGAGTGGAGACGACAGCCTGTGCACGGTTACCTACCCGCCAACGCCACAGTCAGATTGTCGAACTGCCTGGAGGTTTCCCCGATCGCTTGCCTTGCGCCGACGCGACGAACCCTTTTCGCGCCGTTCGAGCCGCTCCACGCCGGGCTGCCCGACACCGGCTGCCCCACGCCCGGCTACCCGTTGACGGCGCTGGTCTCCCACGCGACTATTGGGCGGTTCGGTTCCCCTCGCTTGAGACGTTACTGCCAGCGGGGACCCCGAACTCCCCGGGGCAGTGCGTCACTGTACGCGTAAACGCGTCGATTCGTCGATCTGAACACGTGGACCTTCGGGTTGGTATCGTTCGTCTCCTCGGTAAGGAGACGACGTTGTTCAGGGACAGCAGGATGATGAATGTAGCGCAGTACGACGATCTCTACGTCATCTCCGACCTCCACATGGGCGGCAAGCCAGGTTTTCAGATCATGAACCGGGGCCAGCGCCTCGCCACCTTCATTCGACAGCTCGCCGCCCGACCCACGGCTGAGGCGGCACGTCGCGTCGGCCTCGTCATCAACGGTGACGCCATCGACACGCTCGCCGAAGACTTCGACGGCTACATCGCTGTGAATGAAGCAGAACGGATCCTCGAACGGCTGTTCGAGGACCACGCTTTTGCTCCTGTCTGGTCCGCGCTCGCCGCATTCGTGCGCCAGTCTCGTGGACGGCTGGTGTTCACGCTCGGGAACCACGACATCGAGCTTGCGTTCCCCGTCGTTCAGTATTTGATCCGGAGGAGGCTCGCCGGCGACGACGATGCGGCCAGCGGTCGCATCGAGTTCGCGGTTGACGGCGCGGGCTACGCGTGTGTCGTTGGTCACAGTCGGATCTTCTGCACCCACGGCAATGACGTTGATGGCTGGAACCTGATCGACCACGGAGCGCTGACGAAGGTCGTTCGAGATCTGAACGCGGGCGTCCGGTTCGATGCGGCAGCCTGGACGCCAAACGCGGGAACTCGGCTGGTGCGCGACGTCATGAATCAGGTGAAACTCCACCACCCATGGATCGAACTGCTGAAGCCCGAGAAGAATGTGGTGCTGGGTGTGCTTCTGACGCTCGACCCCGGCGTAGTGCGCAACCTGCCGGCGTTGGTCCCGGTCGCGTGGCGTCGAGGCATTGGCGAACTGCAACGGAATGGATTCTTGTCGGTCGTCGAGGGCAGCCAGGCGACGGCCGCAGCCGAGGCGGCCGGATGGCGCGACGCCGTTGGTCCCCAGCTGCAGCACATGATCGATGGTGCGAAATCAAACTACGCGATGGCAGCACACGGCCAGGCAGCGAGCGTGGTGGACCCAATGTTGCTCGAGGTCGAGCGCCAGTTGGCGGCCGGTACTGCAGTGGCGGACTCCCTCAACGATCTGGAGGGAACCCTCGGCTGGCGCGGCATGCTCCTGGACCGTTTGCGGTCGGTCGACAGGATCGACGCGCTGCGGCGGGCTCTCCTCGATTGGCACGCCGACGACCGCAGCTCCGAGTTGACGGATCAGGATGAGACGTATCGCCGTACTCTCGCGCATGTCGGCCCTGACGTCGATGTGATTGTCACCGGTCACACTCACCTCGAACGCGCGATCGTCACCAGAGGCCACGCGTACTACAACACCGGAACGTGGACACGCTTGATTCGGCTCCCCGAGGCCCTGTTGAAAGACCCCTCGCAGTTCGCTCGGATGTATAAGCTGCTCGATCGGGCCACCCTGGCCGACCTGGACACGGCAACTGTCGGGATGAGCGACGGATGGACGGTGCCACTCGTGGCCGATGTCACGACGGCCCTCCAAATCACTGCGCGTGGCGGTTCAATGGTGGCCAGCCTCGGTCACGTCGTCGATGATGCTCGCGAGGGTGCGCGGTTCGAGACGATTCCAGGGTCGGAGTTCCGGAGCGTGTGATGGGCGATGTCTACGCGGTCCGGTTGGAGCTTCTGCGCTTCGGGCCCGCGCACAATCAACTGCTGTCACCGCTGACGCCCTATGTGGCGCTCTGCGGCAACGACGGACCAGTCACCGTCACCTTCCCCCTTGAACATCGTCACCTGCTGAACCGTCTCGAGCGCCTCAGATATGTCGCCGATGGCGCGGCCATACCCGAAACACAACGGCAGGCCGAGCTTGTCGAGCTCGGTTCGCTGATCGGACGAGTGCTTGCGAACGTCCCGGCGTTGAACTCGCAACTTGGCCAGGCCTCGGGACGCGAGCACACGCTGGTTCACCTGCAACTCGTGGTCTGGGGGTCGGAACTGGCAATGGTGCCGTTCGAGACCGTCACCGCGCCGGATGGATTTCCCGGCACCGGGCTTCCGCTGCTGATACAAGGTGACGTTCCGGTCACATTGACGCGCGAGCTGCGCCGCGCGAGGCCGCTACCGGTGGAGTGGGACCGCGCGCCGCGGATTCTCTTCGCGTGGTCCCAGCCGCCCGGCGTTTCGCCCGTGCCGGTCCGTGAGCACCTCAGCGCTCTCCGCCGCGCCCTCGAGCCGTGGATCCCGTGGTGGCCGACGCCTGAACAGCGCGTGCCCGAAGTGCAGAAACGGCTGACTGTGCTTCACAATGCCACGCTTGATGATATTCGTCGAGCCTGCAGCTCGACATCGTTCACGCACATCCACATCCTGGCGCACGGGGCTGAACGGGCGGAAGCCGGTGAGCGTCGCTACGGTGTCACGCTCAACCGCGATCATCGTCAGCCCGCCGCAGAGATCGTCGACGGTCAGGCGCTGGCACAGACACTTCGTGTGACATCACGCGACGGCAGAAGTGTCTCGCGGCCCACGGCGGTAACGCTGGCGACGTGCGACTCCGCGGCTGTCGGATCACCGCTGACGCCCGGCGGCAGCATCGCACACGACTTGCACGCGTTCGGCGTGCCGTGGGTGATCGCGTCGCAGCTTCCGATGACCGTTGCCGGCTCGGTGATCCTGACTGAATGCTGGTATTCCAGGATTCTGATGGGCGACGACCCGCGCTGGGTCGTTCACGAGCTGCGTCGCAGCCTCAACGCCGATTCACGCGCGAAACACGATTGGGCGAGTCTTGCCGTCTATGGCGTCACGCCGCCAGATCTCGCCGCGCAGGTCACTGCCTTTCGCAGCCGGCAAACGAAGGATCGAGTCGACGTCATGTTCGACAAGGCCGAGCGCATGAGCACTGTCGAGGCCGACACGCTCGACGTCGATGCGATCAAGAGAATCTTTGTCGAGATACGTAGCACGCTCGAACGTTGGAGCGTTGAGGTCCCTGGCGGTGAGGGGCTGGGAGAGCGGCGGGAACGAGCTGAACGTCTCGGGCTGCGCGCGGCAGCGGAGAAGCGGATTGCCCTTCTTCTTCGTGATCATTCGCGGGTTGGCGACTTGCCGCACCAGACGCGCTTGGAGTCCGACGAGGCGCTGACCAGCGCACGTGACCTGTACCACAAAGCGTTCTCCGAGGACTGGACGAACCACTGGGTCCTCACCCAGTTCCTCTCGCTGAATGCCGTCCACGCGACACGTCTTGGAGAGGACGCAGCGTTGCGCGACTGGTGGACGGTGGCGCGCTCAATCGCGCAGCGACAGTGTCGCGACACAGACAGGGTGTCGAAAGCCTGGGCGTTCGCGACGCTCGCCGAAATCGAGTTGCTCGGGTTTGCCTTCGGCAACTACTCGG
This sequence comes from Acidobacteriota bacterium, assembly GCA_032155105.1. Taxonomy (GTDB): domain Bacteria; phylum Acidobacteriota; class Vicinamibacteria; order Vicinamibacterales; family UBA2999; genus 12-FULL-67-14b. Next base: position 2,933 of record JALDXK010000260.1, on the reverse strand, counting down.
CCGCGGAGGTCGGCGAAGTCGCCACGCGTGTGGCGCAATACTGCCATTCGATCGCTGAGCTCATGGGCGAGGACTCGTTTCACGTCCAGGCGACAAGGCGGCAGTTCGAACGCTACGCCCGATGGTGGAGCGCCGATCGGCCTCAATGGCAGCGGATCACTGCCGCGGCCCTGCAGGCCTTGCCGCAATCGCGCAGCAATCCGTGGACGTCAGCGACCTGATACGCCATGCCGAAGATCTTCATCAGCTACCGGCGAGCAGACACGGGACCCGAAGCGGGACGACTCCGAACGGCGCTCGTCCATCACTTTGGAAAAGAACATATTTTCCGCGACAAGGACAGCATCCCGCCCGGCGTGAATTGGCGCGACGAAGTCCGCGAAGCTTTGAGCGGAGACACGATTGTCCTCGCGCTGATCGGCAAGACCTGGATCACCGGAACAGATGCTTCAGGCCAACGGCTCATAGATAGCGCCACGAGCAACAACCGGCTCGAACTCGAAACAGCGCTTGGTGCTCGACTGCGAACCATTCCGGTTCTCGTCGAGGGCGCTGAAGTGCCAAACGAAGGCGATCTGCCGGACGCTCTCCGAGCGCTTTTGACGATCAACGCACTCCGGCTCCGCGACGATGATTGGGATAACGACTCCGAAAGGGTCGTCAAGACATTGGAGGCGATGGGAGTCAGGCCAGCCAGCGGAGGACAGCAGAGGCAAGGCCGATGGTTGTCGCGTCCAAAGCGATGGTTAGCCGCCGCTGCGCTCGTCGCGGCGGTCGCGGTTGCCGCCATCGCGTTCATGCCGGGGTCTCAACACTCCGCGGTTCGAGTCGAGCCTGGGCCGGAGCCAGGGCCCGCGCCACCACCACCAAACGACGGCCCGAATTTTCAGATCGTCATCGATCGCTCGGAGACCATGAACTCGGCGTTCGGCAAGGGCACCAAACTGGATGAAGTCAAGCGAGCTCTCGTGAGCGTCCTCCAGGAAAAAACTGCAGATACCGACAATCTGTCGCTGCGTGAGTTTGGCGGCGACTGTTCGGCCTTGAACACGACGCGGCTGGTGCTTCCGTTTGCCCCGGGGGAGGATCGGCTCGCCCGCGGGCTCGACGGTCTGACGACGACGCGTGGGACATCGACGCTGGTGAGCGCCATTATTGACGCGACCGGTGATTTCAGCGGCCGACGAGGCAGTTCGGGGATCATCGTCATCTCGGGAAGCTACGATGCATGTAAACACCCCAACCCGGATGCACTTATCCAGGAACGCCTCAAGCGTTATCCGGGTCTCACTCTCGACCTGCGGTTCATCGGAGTGGCGCTGACGCGGCAGGAACAGTCCATGGCGGGCGAGTTGGCCCGGAAGACAGGCGGCACATTCCGAAATGCAACGAGCCCGGCCCAGCTGACCGAGGCGGTCGAGCACGCAATCGTCGTCAAGACCAAGGTCGGCGAAGTTCAGGCGGCAGTGGAAATCATCAACGAATGTTTGGCCCATCTGAATACGGCGGTCGTCAACCATCTTGGTGCCAATCTGGATTACAACGCCGCGAACCGCGAGGTGTCCGCAGCTGAAGTTGCCTTGAACCGGAGCGTCGTCCCCGCGCCGGAACCGCAGCACCCGGAAGGTGTGCGCGAGCTTTTGAGCCTGGCCCGCCAGGCCCGTGACGATCAGCAGAAGATGCTGGAAGCGACGAAGGCGTTGATCGCGGCGAAGCAGTCGAATGATGCCGCTGCCGAGACGCGAGCGAGAAGCGCCTACAATCAGCTGGTCGTTGCGTACAACTCGCGCAAGGACGAGATCAATGCGCTTCAGGAGCGGTTGTTGAACAGTAGCAACTGAATCGTCGAACGACTGGAGGCTTTATGCGCTGGCGTCCGATCCTCTCCGCGCCGGTAGTCGCAGGCATGCTCTTCGCGACTGCCCCGCTTCGATTCACGGTGAGCGTACAGGCCGAGGGTACGAACGCTTTCCAGGCGCAGAAGGGGCGCTCGGTCTCGGTCAGCGTTCAGCCACCGGCGGTAACGGAGATCGCGCTGCTCTCGGAGAATGCCGACAAGCTTCTGACGACGACCGACCAAAACGGGAAAAGCAGTTTCGACGGTTCTCTTCTCGCGAACCTTGGCAACCTCACGATTACCGAAGAGACGTGTGCGAAGCGTCGGCGCGTGCTGCTCGTTGCATCAAATGCCAAGGCACCCCGGAACCGTGAGTGCAAGACCACACAGCTAGGGACGTTCGTTGGGAGCAAGGACGTCGAGCTCACCGTCAGATTGTCTGGCAGCTTCACGGCAGCTATTGGAGCGGTGCCCATCCCCGAGCCTCCGGTACCGGCATCGTCGCAACCAGGTGCGACCACGCAACCAACCGGGGCGAAGCCAGCAACTCCTTCGACAGGAGTCGTGTTCCGGGATGATTTCACCAAGCCGACCCTGGACCCTGCGTGGAAAATCGACTTGGAGGACAAGGACCGCTGGGCGATCGGTGAGGGGGAGCTTGTCATCCTCACGCAGCCGCGTGCCGCCGCGAAGGAGGGCAGTGAGGCGGGCGTCAGAAACCGGCTCGTGCTCGATCGAGACCTGCCTGCCAACTACACGATCACCGCACGCTTGAGCATAGCGATTGTCAGAGATGGCAATTCAGTCGCATTGCGCGTTCGGACAGCGGAGGGCGATTACGTGGCGCTAGACTATCGCGGATATTCGTATCTCTCCAGCCCGTACCGGCGGGTGTTCCTGGCCAAGATGCTTGGCGGGAAGTATGGTGCCTTGAACTCCGACCGGTTTTGGGAATACGGCAAGCCTACCCAGGTCGACTTGAATGGTTGGGTCAAAACCCCCGAGGCTCTCTGGCTCCGTCTCGAGAAGAAAGGATTCTCCTTCATCGGCTCGTTCAGTTTCGACGGAGACCGATTCGAGAAGGTCGGCGAGCAGA
>JALDXK010000259.1:0-7989 GCA_032155105.1 Acidobacteriota bacterium | reverse complement strand
GTCCTGCTGCTCGGCGACTCGTTCATGGAGGCGACGACGGTGACGATTGGCGCCAATGGGGCCTTGAACTACGAGCATTTCAGCGGCCTGACGCAGGCCAGCTACGCCGTGCGCGGGATCCTGGCTAACGGCCTGCTGCGAACGCGTGCGCTGCCGCTTCCATATGTTTCGTATCCGGGCCACGAGGACAAGGAGTAGCCATGCACACGCGCAGACTTCTCCCCCTTCTGCTCACGGCGGTACTGACACTCGCCGCGACTGACGCGCACGCCAATGCCACGATCATCATCGTCAACGGCAACGCGCCGGGCGTTGGCTTCAACGATCCGACGCCCGTCGCACCGGTCGCCGGCAATCCGGGTACCACGCTCGGTGAGCAGCGGCTGATTGCCTTCCAGGACGCGGCGGACATCTGGGGCAGCAGCATCGACAGTCCTGTGCCCATTCGCATCCTGGCCACGTTCGAGGCACAGACGTGCACGGCTACGAGTGCGGTGCTTGGCTCGGCCGGCTCGCGGTTTGTGTACGCCAACTTCCCCACAACCGGACTGTCGCCCGGCCCTGTTGCGAACGTGCTGCACGGCGGCGCGCTGGCCGACAAGGTGGCCGGCTTCGAGATTGATCCATTCGAGGCCGACGGCGTGACGCCGAGAGCCGACATTCGCGCCCGGTTCAACTCGAACCTGAACGGGAACGCTGCGTGCCTGGGCGGACGCAAGTTCTATCTCGGTCTCGACGCCAATCATGGAACGGACATTGATCTCGTGGCGGTGCTCCTCCACGAGTTTGCGCATGGCCTCGGTTTCCAGCAGTTTGCGAGCGTCACCACCGGCGAACGGATCGCCAATCTGGACGACGTCTACAATCTCCATCTCTTCGACAACACCACGCAAAAGTCGTGGCCGCAGATGACCAACGCGGAGCGTGCAGCGTCGACGATTAATCCGCGCAATGTCGTCTTCACCGGCGCCGAGGTGACGGCCGCGGTGCCGAACGTGCTGAGGGCGGGCACACCGCTCCTGAGCGTGACCGCGCCGGCAGCGGTGGCCGGCAGCAAGTCAGTCGGGACCGCGGACTTCGGACCACCGTTGTCAGAGGCCGGCGTCTCGGGATTCATCGTCGAAGGGCTGGACGCCGCCGACGCGGCGGGCCCTGCTACGACCGACGGTTGCTCGGCGTTCACCAACGCCGCGGCAGTGGCCGGCAAGATCGCGCTGGTCAGCCGCGGCACGTGCGGATTCGTCGTCAAGGCGAAGAACGCGCAGAACGCCGGCGCCATCGCGACGCTGATCGCCGACAACGTCGCGGGCGGCCCACCGGCCGGCATGGCCGGCGTCGATCCCACGGTGACGATCCCGTCGGTGCGCATCACGCTGGATGACGGCAACGCGTTGCGGACGGCCATCGCCGGCGGGGCGGTCTCAGGAACGCTCGGCGTGAACCTGGCGGTGTTCTCCGGCGCGGACACGAACGGTTCAGCCCTGATTTTTTCGCCGAATCCGGTCCAGCCAGGATCGTCGGTGTCGCATTGGGACACGATCGCCTCCCGCAACCAACTAATGGAGCCGGCGATCAGCGGCGACCTCACGCACTCGGTGAAGCCGCCTGAGGATCTGACGCTGCCGCTGATGCGCGACATCGGCTGGTTCCCCGACGCGGACGTCGACGGACTGGCCAACGCGCTCGACGCGTGCCCGGCTTCGAACTTCGAGGAGACCGTGTCGATTGGCAGCGAGAACACCGGCGTGGAAAACGTCCTGTTCACGTCGGGCTGCACCGTCAGCGATCTGGTCGGCAGCGTGGCCGCTTCCGCGCGCAATCACGGCGGGTGGGTCAGCGGGATGAACACACTGCTCAAGGCGCTCGAAGACGCCGGCATCATTTCGAACAACGAACGCAAGCGGATGCACAACGCCGCGGCGCACGCGGACATCCCGTAATGTGAGGCAAGGAGATTAAGGACAGGAGTAAAGGAGTAGCTCCTCTTCTCCTGTCCTTCTTTCTCCTCTTCTCCTGTTAGAAACGGAACAACCGCGTCATCTTCACGACGAAGGCGCGGTTGCGCAGCGCGAAACGATCGCGCGGATCGAGCGGGTTGGTGTTCTGCTCGTCGGTCCATACCACGAAGAACTCGCTGCCCGGGCGATACTCCCAGCGGAAGCGGACGTTACTGCTGAAGGTGCGATCGACCGACGAGTACTGCAGCAGCGCGCTCGCGAACATGCGCGGCGAGAAACCATAGTCGGTCCGCGCGCCAACCTGCTTCTGAGTGAAGTCGCCGGCGGGCAACTCGATGTAGTTGATCGAGAAGCGCGGTTCGACGGAGAACTGCTTGAGGATCGCGTAGCGGCCGCTCGAGAACGACACCGACCTGATGGTGCCGTCGTAGTACTCGCCGAGCTGCACGCCGATGTTGCCAGACAGGGGCCGCTGCTGCCCCATGTTATAGGACATGACCACGTCGTTGTAGTGATAGCCACCCACCGGGATCACCACGCCTGGTGACGGCGCAAACGGCGTCACCAGCAAATCGTAATTGGCGTTCGCCTCGACGTTGAAGATGTCGCTGTTGTCGAGTTCGACGTTGAAGCGGCCAGACTGCTGGCGCGATTCCACCTGGCCGGCGCCGTTCTCGAAGTACTCGATCGCCGCCATGTAGGTGAACTTGCGAATGGCGCGCATGTTCGTCGGGCGCGGGCTGAAACGTCCTGACGCGTACGAGCGCGTGAAATCGGTGCGGCGCAGGAACCCGACCTCGGGGTTGTAGGCCTTCCCCACTTTCAGCAGTTCCGCCTGGATGCCGTAGCGATCCGGCACCCAGTCGAACTTGGCCTGGTAGCTTTCGTTGTCGCCGGTGAGGTTCGTGGTGTCGGTGCGGGCGTAATAGCCGCCGATGGCGACGTTCTGGTAGAAGCCGAACGCCGCGTCCACGCCGTAGGCCTGGTTGGTGCCTTCGAGGTTGGACGACAACTGGTTGCGATTGGTGAACATCGCGCCAATCGCGCTGCGCCGCAGGATGTCGCGCTTGATACGCGCCACGGTGAAGTTCGTCGAGGGCGACGACGAGGCGGTTTCGTCGCCGGTCTGGATGTTGAGCACGCCAACACCCCACCCGCCGACCTTGCCGGTCAACCGTCCGCCGACATCAATCGGCACGATGCGGCCGCGATTGAGGCCGATGCGCCGGCTGTAGAACATATACGGCACGTCCGACGAGCCGCCGAAGCCGCCGCCTGGGACGCCGCCGGTGCCGCCGCCCGATGCGCCGCCGCGGCCGAAGTCGAACAGTCCGCGGCCTTCGAGGAAGAACTCGCGCTTCTCGGGGAGGAACAGGTTGAAGCGCGTCAGGTTGACCTGCTGCTCGTCGATCTCGACCTGCGCGAAGTCGGTGTTCACGGTGAGGTCGGCGGTCAGGTTCGCGGTGACGCCGTACTTCAGGTCACCGCCGACATCGCCGTCGTTGTCGTTGTGCGTCGGCGGATTGGCAACGCGATCGGTCGTCATCTTGCCGAGCGCGTAGGGCTTGATCTCGAGGTTGCGCCCGGCCGGCGGCAAATCGAGCCCGACGACCGTGCCGTAGGACGACACGCGGTTGAGCGCCTGCGGGCCGGCCATGTTCCGCGGCACCGGCGTCCAGTAGGTCCACTCGTTCTTGTGACGGATCGAGCGGCGGAACTGGATGCCCCACACCTGCTCGGGCCCCGAGGTGTAGCGCAGTGACTTGAACGGGAACTTCATCTCCAGCGTCCAGCCACCCTCGAAGCGCCCGGTGCGCACGTCCCACACCGGGTTCCAGTCGGTATTCGGCGCGCCCTCGTCTATCACGGAATAGTCCGCGAAGCCGCCGAGCGGGTTGGCGTAGAACATGAAGCCGCTGCGCCGATCGTAGAAGGTGTCGAAGCCGACGCCGAAGTGATCGTTGTTGCGCATCTGGTTGGTGTCGCGGCGCAGCTCGTTGACGATCCACTGGTCGGGGGGCGCGGCGTCCCAGCAGCGCGCCGAGACGTAGATGTGCTCGCCGTCGAACATCACCCAGATCTCGGTGCGCTCGGTTGACGCCTCGTTGTAGCGCGGCGCGACCTGCAGCATGCCGCCGAAGCCTGGAAACTGCTCGTAGACCGCCTCGTCCAGCTTGCCGTCGAAGCGCAGCGGCTCGGGCAGCTTGATGGCGCGGATCGTCGACTTGAACGTCGACTCATCGCGTGTCATGACGTTCGGCTGATCGGACGGAGCGGGACCGTCGATCACGAGTGCAGACGACGGCTCGCCGTTCTGCTGAGCCGCACCTCCGGCACTGGCAACGAGCACGGCAGCGACGGTCGCGAGAATCGTGACGTCGAATCTGTGTCTAATCGGTGCGAATCGGTGGCTAACTCGGTGGCCTAGCAGGAGATGCACTTATGGTTGTTCTTTGCTCCGAGCTTTTCCAGAAGGGCAATGGTCTCGGGAAACGGTTGAATACGCTGCACGGGGCCGTTGGCCATGTCGACCGTCGTTCTCCCCTCGCGGTCCACGGCCTTGACGTTGGCGCCCTTCGAGACCAGGTAGAGGATCATGTCGTTGTCGCCGCGCGCCGCTGCATGGTGCAGCGCGGTGTTCCCTTCGTGATCGGCGGCGTTGACGTCGGCGCCGAGCTCCTCGACGAGGTACTTCACGGCCGCGAGCATGCCCGTGGGCGCGAAGCGATGCGAGTTGGCGCCAAAGCCTTCGCCGTAACCGACACCGGCGGCGGCGTGCAGCGGCGTGACGGACGGACCGCCAATCGGCACCGGCGGCAGGCCTGACTGATCGACGACTTCGCGCGTCTCGAGCATGTCGCCGAAGCGGGCGCGGCCGGCGGGCTTGATGGTCGGCAGGTTCGGATCGGCGCCGGCGGCCACGAGTAGCCGCATCGCGGCGATGTCGCTGGCATAGGCGGCGCGCCAGAACACGCTGGCGCCAATTTCATCGACGCCCGACAGATCGAAGCTGTAGCCCGAGTACCACACCTTCATCTTCGTGCGGGCGTTCACGTCGGCGCCCTTGTGGATGAGCATCTGCATCAGCTCGAGGTAGCCAAGCTTCTGCTGCTTGTGGGCCTGCGGCTGCGGGTAGAGCGCCTTCGGCGCCCACTCGATGTTGAGCACGCCATAGAGCGGCGCCACGCCCTGCTCGCTCTGCGCGTTCGGATCGGCGCCGCGCTCGAGGAGGACCTTCGCCACGTCGAAATGGCCGTTGATGACCGCCATCAGCAGCGGGCTGGTGCGGTCGCCCGCCGAGACGTGGTTGACGTCGGCGCCGGCTTTGAGCAGCGCCTCGGCGGATTCCTGGAAGCCCTGGCGCACCGCGTAAAGCAGCGGCGTCAGCCCGCCGTGGGCGATGATCAATTCATTCAGTGAGTAGTTGCGGTCCACACCCGGCATCGGCGCGCGGCGCTGGGCGTTGTTGGCCTGCGCGCCGGGGGCCTGCGGGTTGCCGCCGAAGCCGAGGCCTTCGCGCGACAGGTTGGCCAGGTTCGACACCTTGCTGGCCGCCCTGAGATCGGCGCCCTTCGACACGAGCAGCTCGATCACCGCGGCGCGATTCGACGCGGCCGCGTACATCAGCGGGGTCTGCAGGCGCACGCCGTCTTTGGCGTTCACGTCGGCGCCGCCGTCGATCAGCGTCCTGACCGCGTCGACGTCGCCCGATGCGGCCGCGACCATCAAGGCCGTGGTGCCGTTCGGCGTGGCCACCGCCACGTCAGCGCCGGCCGTGATCAGCGCCTTGAGCACCGGCGCCTGTCCCTGCTGCGCGGCGAGATACAGCGGCGTATAGCTGCCAAGCCGCGTCGTGGCCCGCACGTTCGCGCCGGCGACGATCAGCATCTCGGCCAGCTCGCGATCGCCGTTCATCGCGGCCCAGTGCAGTGCCGTCATGCCGTCGCCCTGCGCCGCATTTACGTCGGCGGCTTTTTTCAGGAGCGTCCTGACCGCGTCCCGATCGCCACGCGACGCCGCATCAGCAATCGGCGACTCAGCGGCGTTCAGACTCATGGCCAGCGTCATTGTCAGGGCGATACTTGCGAGTAGCTTCTTCATATCGGTTGGCTAAACCGCCGTCGTCGACGGAGCACTATTCAGATCAAAAGCGGCGGTACTGTCACCGAACGCTTTGAAGTCGGTCATGCCCAGCATGTGCGACACCGACAGCATCACGTTCGCCATCGGCGTGCCGTCGGCGGCGCGCAGGTGCAGGCCGCCCTTCAGCTGCCCGCCGGCATGGCCGGCCAGGAACAGCGGACAGCGCTTGTGGTTGTGCACGTTGGAGTTGCCCATCGGCGACCCGTACAGCACCAGCGTGTTCTCGAGCAAGTTGGTGTCCCCATCAGGCGTGTTCTTCAGCTTGTTGAGGAAATACGGCAGCATGCTCACGTGGTACTTGTTGATCTTCGCGAACTCGGTGATGCGATCGTCGCGATCCTGGTGGTGCGAGGCCGAGTGGAACGCCGCCTTGTAGCCGCTCTCCGGGTAGACGCGGTTCGACGCATCGCGGCCGAGCTTGAAGGCGAACACGCGCGTCGTGTCGGACGCAAACGCCAGCGCCTGCAGGTCGAACATCAGCGTGACGTGCTCGGCGAAGTCGTCCGGCACGCCGATCGGCGCCCCGGGCAGTTCGCGAGGCTCGCCGGTGGTATTGGCCGCTTCCACCTTCTGGATGCGGCGCTCGATCTCGCGCACATCCTCGAGGTAATCAGCCAGCCGCGCGCGGTCGGCGGCGCCAAGGTTCTTGTTCATCCGGCTGACGGCGTCGCCGAGCCAGTCGAGGATGCTCTTGTCTTCGGCGCGGCGCTCGCGGCGCTCGGCCGGCGTGGCGCCGACGCCGAACAGCTGATCGAACACGGTGCGCGGGTCGCGGATCATCGGCAGCGGCTCGTCCGGCGCCGCCCAGCTGATCGAGTCGGTGTAGACGCAGGAGTAGCCATACGAGCAGCCGCCCGCCTGGTCGACGTTCTCGATGCACAACTGCATCGACGGAATCGCCGTGCCCTGTCCGTGCTGCTGCGCGTAGTACTGGTCGAGCGAAGTGCCGACGAGCACGTCGCTGCCCTGCGTCTGCTTCGGGTGCATCTGCGTCAGGAACACTGCGCTCGAGCGGAAGTGATCGCCGCCAATTTCCGGCGCCGTGAACGCCTCGGCGTTGCGCACATCGGTGTTGCTGATGATGGTGATGTCGTTGCGGAACGGCTCGAGCGGCGCCAGGCTGGTAGGCGACAGATCGAAGGCGCGTCCCACGTCGGCGGGCGCCCACATGTTCTTCTTGATGCCGAACGCCGTGCTGCCGGCCGAGCCGTGCACCATCTCGATGGCCGCGAAGCGGACCTTGCCGCGGGCGGCTTGCGCTGAGGCGCGGGCCGGGACCATGGCCTCGAGGAACGGCAGCGCCATGGTGACGCCTGCGGCTTTGAGCACGGTGCGGCGCGACAGCTGTTTTTGCGTGAGATACATGTCTCTGCTCCTGCGGGCGGGACTTCCACCTCCGCGCTCCGCGCTTCGGCGGACAAGAAAGTCCCGCCCCTGCGTTCGCGGGCCCAAACCCGCCCCTACGTTCGCTATCGTTGCCGATCCACTTCAGCCGCGCGCCGCTGCTCGTGGCCGTCCACCGCGCTCATCTTGAACGCGGCGCTGTTCACCACGCCCAGCACGTACGCCGAGAGGCGATCGCCCTTCTTGCCGGCGTCGCGCACGATCGCGCGCACCGCGGGCATGTCGGTGTGTTCGAGCCGCCGGCCGAGACCGTAGGTCATCAGGCTCTCGGTGAAGCTCGTGAGGAACATGTCCGAGTGCGTGAGCAGCGCGTCGCGGAGGCCGCCGGGGCCGTCCATGCGCGTGCCGTCGTAGAGATCGCCGACCACGTCCACCGGCACCTCGTTGTCCTTGATGCGCCACGCGCCGGTGACGTCGAAGTTCTCGAGCGCGAGGCCGAGCGGATCGATCACCTTGTGGCACGACGTGCACGCCGGGTTCTTGC
>JALDXK010000258.1:0-8006 GCA_032155105.1 Acidobacteriota bacterium | reverse complement strand
CACCAAACGCGATGGCACGCTCACGTTGCTCGGCGATCCGTCGGTGCGGCGCAAGAATCAGCTCTTCGTCGTCCAGGCCGCCGGTGGCACGCCGAAGCAGGTGACGTCCGGGTCCTACGCGGTGCGCAGCGTCCTCTGGTCGGCCGATGGCCAGACGCTGTTGTTCACCGCAGACGAGTCGGAAGACGACGAGTACAACAGCGAGCCGTTGGCCGATATCTACGCCGTTGGGGTCAACGGCGGCGCGGTCCGGAAGCTCACCACCAACCCGGGCTCGGAGACCAATCCGGCGTTGTCGCCCAAGGGCGACCGGCTGGTGTTCACGCAGACGCGCACGCGCGGCGGCGAGAGCGACTTGATGCTGGTGGACGTCGCCGCCGACGGCACCTTCAAAGGCGCGCCACGCAATCTCACAGCATCGTGGGACGACGGTCCAGGCGAGGCGATGTGGACCCCCGACGGAAACGCGGTGCGGTTCGGTGCGGGCGTCAGCGGTGATGCACATCTATTTGAGGTGTCGTTGCAAGGCAACGTTCGCCAGGTGACAACAGGCGAGCGGCACCTCGGATCGTTCTCGATCTCGCGCGATGGCAGCGTGATGGCCTACACGGTGGACACCGTGTTCCACCCCGCTGAGGCGTTTGTCGCCAAGGCAGACGGCAGCGGCGAGCGCAAGTTGACGACCTTCAACGATCGTTGGCTGGCCGACGTCACGATCGTGCCGCCGGAACAACTGACCTGGAAGGTTGCCGATGGCTCGACCATCGAGGGCTGGCTGGTCAAGCCACTCAACTACACGGCGGGGAAGAAGTATCCGCTCGTGCTGAAGATTCACGGTGGACCGCACGGCGCGTACGGAACGGGATGGTTCGACACGTTCCAGATCCTCGCCGGTTCGGGCACGTTCGTGCTCTATCCCAACCCACGCGGATCGACGGGGTACGGCCACAAGTTCACCTATGCGACCCGCGGCAAGTGGGGCGAGATGGATCAGGAGGACTTCCTCAAGGGCATCGACACGGCGATGGCCAAGTACGCCGACATCGACGGGCGCCGCCTCGGCGTGTCGGGCGGCAGCTACGGCGGCTTCATGACCAACTGGCTCACCGCGCGCAGCGATCGCTTCGCGGCAGCCGTGACGTCGCGCTCGATCACGACGTGGGAAAGCTGGTACGGCAGCTCCGATGCGCAAGGGCTGACCGAATACGAGTTTCTCGGTAAGCCGTGGGAGCAGCGTGAGCTCTACCGGCGCCTGTCGCCGATTTCGTACGTGGAGAACGTGAAGGCGCCAACGCTCATCATCGCCAGCGAAGAGGACTACCGCACGCCGATGACCGACAACGAGCAGTGGTTCATGGCGCTGAAGAAGCGGAAGGTGCCTGTCGAACTGGTGCGCTATCCGCGGTCGTCACACGGACTCTCGCGAAACGGCGAGCCGTGGCTGCTCGTCGATCGGCTCGAGCGCATCCGCAGCTGGTTCGTCCACTATCTCGTCGAGACGCCGGCCTCGACCACGTCCGGCCGCCAATAGCGGTCGGTCTCCTCGGGCAGAGGCTGGCGCTCTATCCAGGGGCTCCAGCCTCAGCCCTTGTTCAGGTGCACTGCCAGATCTGATTTCGGCACATTGAGCGCGTGCGGCCGCAGGCCGAGTGTTGGTCGCGCGACTGAGCGCCCCACCTTGGCGCGAACCCGATCGCGCACGTCGCGCCTGAGGAACCACGCGAGGTCGAGCCTCGATCGATAGGCGTGAATCAGCAGCGTGTAGGGCTCCTCGCGTCGCAGGTCGGCGTCTCGTGTCAGCCAGTGGCCTTGACGCAGTACCGTTGTGAACCCGGATCGTCGCAGCAAATTGCGAATAGCCGGCAACTGATTCGCGGGGTTTGTCCGGCTGCCGTGGAACTCGATAATGTGGCGCTTCGCCAGCGCGAGCCTGTCGGCGCTCGCGGTCAGGACAACGGTCTCCAGTCCCTCGACGTCCAGTTTGAGGTAGTCGATGGGCTCCGTCAGGTAGTCACGCAGCGCCACGCTGGGCACGGCGATCGTCTGCCATGTCTCGTCGTTGTGCCAGAGATTCTTCACGGCCGAATCGCCCCAATGCCAGGACAGCGGGTCTTTGGGGACGTGGAAGTCCAGCGAACCGCGTGTGCCACCGATCGCGGCGTTGATCAACTCGACGTCGTGGAAGCCGTTCTCGCGCACATTGCGTGCGAGCAGTTGGAACGTCTGCGGATGGGGCTCAAAGGCGGTGATGCGGGCCTTCGGAAAGCGCCGCTTGAAATAGAGCACGCTGAGGCCGATGTGCGCGCCGCAATCCAGGATCCGCGGCTGGGCGCGCAACGAGTCAAAGCGATATTCCTCATGCTCGAAAATGTCCTGGCTGAGGAGCCTGAGTTCCTCCTCATGCAAGTAATGCACGGTGAAGCCGGCGACGGTGGCGGTACGGGTGGGTAGCATGCTCATTGAAATACGCGGACACTCGTCGTCATCTTGTTCAGTCGTCATTGCCTTCGAAAGCCATTGGTTGCACCGCAATCGATGAACACACCTCGATTGGCAGCTAGTGTTCGACAACGAGGTGTTGAGAATCTTCGAGAAGCCGCGTCATTCGCGACGAGGACGAGATGCCTCGAGTGACTTTGGCGGACGCGAGACGTACGTCGTGAGGTGAGGCAGCTGAGTAGGCTACCAGCGCACGCCGGTCCAACAACGGTTGAGCTTCAGTTGTATCACGGATGCCTCCACGAACAGGCCGTGCAAAACCGTGCTCTTTCGCTCGTACGACCACTACCAGCACGAACAGCGCGTCAGGACGAGCAAATGCTGCCGACTCCCTCGAATTAGCGAAGGTTGCGCTGTCGCAACGACCGGGGTCTTCTAATCGGGGCTCATCTGTCTTCTCACTAGTCCAGCTTCAGCGCCGAGGCCGGATCGATACTCGCCGCGCGCCGCGCCGGAAGGTAGGCGGCGGCCAGGGCAACGAGCAGCATGGCCGTCGCCGAGATCGCGATGGGCAACCGCGCATCCACGGCGAAGCTGGGTAGCGCCTGCGCGGCGATGCGCTCTCCCCAGAACGCGACCGGCGTCCCACAGACGATGCCGGCGGCGACCAGCATCCCCGCGCTGCGCAGCACCATGCGCACGACCTGGCCGCGGCTGGCGCCGAGCGCCATGCGGATCCCAATCTCGCGCGTGCGGCCGACAACGGTGTAGGCCAGCAGCCCATAGAGACCCAACGCGGCCAGCAGCGCGCCGAGCAGCCCGAAGAATTCCAGGAGCCGCGCGATCGTCCGCTCGATCACAATCGACGCGTCGATTTGGCGATCGAGTGTGGTGACCTTCGCGACCGCGCCGGTCTTCAGCACCTCCTGCACGACACGCTGGACGTCAGGCGCCACCGACGTCTCCGCGACGCTGGTCCGAATCGACAGCTTGTCCGTGAACATCCGCGCTTCTTGAAACGCATGAACGTAGATCGTGCGCGGCGCGGCTTCGGTCAACTGCTGGTATTTGGCATCCGCAACGAGCCCGACAATGTCATACACCTCGCTCCGTCCAGTGAACGTGAACCGTTTGCCAATCGGATTCTCCGTGCCGAAGTAATAGCTCGCCATCGCCTGATTGACGATGGCGACGCGCGGGCGGCCGATGTCGTCGAACCGGAATTCGCGGCCGGCGACGAGCTGCGTGCCGTAGGTCTCGAAGTAGCGCGGGCCCACAAAGTTGAGGGGAATGAATTTCTTCGCGTCAGGCGCCTCCTCGAAAGCCTCGACGTCGACCATTCGCGCCGCACCGGGCCCCTCGATTGGCGTGACCGCGCTCACCGTCGCCGCCGTGATGCCGGGCATCGCCTGGAGCCGTTCGATCAGCGTCCGGTACGGTACGAACAGCTGCGGCCGCTCGTAGCCGCTGCGCGCCGGATCGAGCGTCACGAGCAGCAGCCGCTCGCGGTCGAAGCCGCTGTCCACATCCTTGAGACGCTTGATATGGCCAATCAGCAACCCTGCCGCGGTCAAGAGCACCATCGAGAGCGCCACCTGCGCGGTGACGAGCCCGTAGCCGAAGCGGCGGCGCTGCGGCGTCTCGCCCCCTGGCGTCCCCTCGCGGAGAAAGCCCATGGGCGCCGTGGACCAGGCCTGCGCGGCCGGCGCCAGGCCCGACAGCAGACCGGTGACGACGACCGCGACGGTGGTGAAGAGCAACACGGTTGCGTCCAACTGCACCTGGACGTCGAAGTGCTGGGGGAAGCCCGGCGGCAGGCGTCCCGAGAGCAACATTCGTACGAGCAGGTTGCCGCCGGCGATTGCCAGGACGATGCCCACGACGCCGCCGATACCCGAGAGCAGCAACGACTCCGTCAGCAGCTGCTGGACGAGACGTCCGCGGCCGGCGCCAATTGCCACGCGCACCGCGATCTCGCGCCGTCGCGCCGAGGCGCGCGCGAGTAGGAGTGCCGCGACGTTGGCGCAGGCGATCAGGAGCAGCACCGCGACGACGGCCATCAGCATCACGAGCGGACCCGCGAACAGATCGCGCGGCCCGGCGAAACCGGCCGCGGCCGGCTCGACGAGCAGCTGCACGTGCCGCCAGAACGGCGCGCTCGTGACGAGGTCCTCGATCCGCTGCCGGTCGAGCACCCGCATCTCGGACTCCGCCTGTGCACGCGACGCACCTGGCCGAAGGCGCCCCATCACCTTGACCATCAACGATCCGTCCGCGAGCCGGCTCGGTTGCTGCGTGCGCGGTTCCATCGCCATCGGCACCCAGACGTCCGGGTTGAGGCCCACCTGCAACCCGAAGAACGCGCGCGGAGCGACGCCGACGATGGTGGCCGGAGCGCCGTTCAGCAGCAGCGACTTGCCGACCACGCCAGGGTCGCCATGAAAGCGCCGCCGCCAATAGGCCCAACTGATCACGGCCGTGCCGGGCGCCTCGGGGCGGTCGTCGCCGGGCTCCAGCAAGCGGCCTACGGCCGGCCGCAGACCAAGCGTTGGGAAGAAGTTGCCGACGAGATACTCCGCGTCGACACTCTCGATGGCGTCTCCACCGGCGGCCGCCTGCAGTCGTACCGGCGACACGGCGATGAGGCTGGAGAATGCCTGCGCGTGGTCGCGGAAATGCGCGTAGTGCTTCCACGCGAACGCGTTCGCACGCGGCGCATCCGACTGCGGCAGCCAGCTGATCGGCTCGACCAACTCCTCCGGCGCGTGTACCGGTAGCGGTTTCAATAGCAGGGTGTGAAGCAGGCTGAAGATTGCCGTGTTGGCGCCGATGCCGAGCGCCATCGACAGGATCACGGCCGCGGCCAATCCGGGGCTGCGGCGCAACATCCGCGCGGCGTACCGAAGGTTCTGCAGCATTCCCACGCCTCCTCGTGGGTGTATTAATATACTAGTACAATAGGATCACGCAAGCTCGGGTGTGATTGGTGGTGATGTGAGGCCGGCGGTCGCCGGCCTCTCATCTCTGGCATCAGCCCTCGCAGTGGCTCGTCGAATCGCCGCCGGCGCAGGTGTCGCTGCCCCGGCCGCCATCCATTCCGGCCGTGCTGCTGGCGTCCACCGACACCAGCTCGTCGTCGCCGTTGCCTCCGACCATCGTGACGGACTCGTCGTTGAGGCCTCCGTCATTCCCGTCGGTGATGATGTCGTTCCCATTGCCCCCATCGAGCCAGGCGTCGCGCGAGAACTGAAAGATCTCGTCGTCGCCGTTGCCGCCGTACGCCCACCCGCCGGACCACATGAAGAGCCGATCGGCACCCTGGTCGCCGTAGAGCGTGTTGCCCAGCGTCGGAAAATCGGAGGTGTGCAGTTCGTCATCGCCTTGCCCGCCATACAGCACGTCGTCCCCGGTGTTCGTCGCGACGTTGCAGCAGCCGCCTTCGCCGCCATCGAGAACGTCGTCGTCCTGATCGCCGAAGAGCGTGTCGTTGCCGCCCTGACCCGCCAGGGTGTCTTCACCCGTACCGCCGCAGATGACGTCGTTGCCCAGCCCACCCCGAATCACGTCGTTACCCTCGAGGCCGGCGATCACGTCGTCGCCGTCAGTGCCGTCAATGACGTCGTCACCAGGCGTACCGACGATAGTGGCCGGGAGGCCGTTGCAGGTGAGGGTAGGTGGCGCAGCCGAAAGGGAAGCGGTCAATAGGTCCGGCGCCGCCGCGCCGATGAGTACACCGCAGACCACGAGTGAGAAACCATAGGCGCTCAGGAGTCGCATCATGTGAAGGTCTCCGGGGGGAGCGCGCCATAGTGTAGATCGACCGTCATGTCGGCCACGTCACCCGAACGGGTGCCTGCTGAATCGGCGTTTCATGTCTTTCCTGGCCAGTCTTCCTCTGGTACGTTGGGAAGACGATGACGGCTGCCACGCCACAAGGCAGCCAAGGCCGATCACTTTCACAGATGTGCGGAATCGCGGGCTTCGTCAACCAGGATGGCGCGCCGGCCGACCCCGGCGTGCTCGGGGCGATGACGAACATGATTGGTCATCGCGGTCCAGACGATCGCGGAACACTCTGCGTGTCGCTGCGCGGCGGCATCGCTGACACCGGGCTGGGTTTCAACCGGCTGAAGATCCTCGACCTGTCCGATCGTGCACGCCAGCCAATGATCAGCCCCGACGGCTCGATCGCGCTGCTCTTCAACGGCGCGATCTACGACGCGCTCGACTACAAGGCCGCGCTCGAACGCGACGGCTACCGTTTCCGCACCGGCACTGATACCGAGGTCATCCTCGCGCTCTACGAGCGCGACGGGCTCGAGCGGATGCTCGAACACCTCAATGGCATGTTTGCCATCGTGATTGCGGACACGCGTGCGGGCGCCGTCCACCTGCTCCGCGATCGTGTTGGCATCAAGCCGTTGTACTGGGCGCAGCTCGGAACGACCGTGCTGTTTGCGTCAGAAGCGAAGGCGTTTCTGGCGCATCCAGCGTTCCGCGCCGAGATCGATCCCGCTGAGGTCGATGAACTCCTGGCATTCCGCTATGTCGCCGGTGCCGCCTCGCTGCTCAAAGGCGTGCGCCACGTCCAGCCAGGCCATCGGCTTACGATCACGCCGGATGGTGTCAGGGAGACGCGCTATTGGAGTGTCCCCGACTACCCCGAGACGCTGCGTCTGTCACGGGAAGACGCGATCGATCAACTCGATCATCTGCTGGGCCGGAGCGTGCAATCGCAGTTGCGGAGCGACGTGAAGGTTGGGTGCCAGTTGTCTGGCGGCGTCGACTCGTCGCTGGTCACCGTGCTGGCGCATTTACATCACGGTGCTGATCTGAACACGTTCTCGATTGTCTTCGACCAGCCCAAGTTCTCGGAAGAGCCGTGGATCCGTACGGCGGCAGCCACGGCGCGCGCCGAGAGCCATCGTTTTGTGTTCGACGAGGCCGCCTGCATGGACGCGCTGGATGCCGCCAGCTGGCACATGGATCAGCCGATTAGCCATCCCAACTCGCTGGCCCTCTGGTGGCTGGCTCGCCGTGCGCGTGAGCATGCCACCGTGCTCCTGAGCGGCGAGGGCGCCGACGAACTATTCGGCGGATACGCGCGCGTCCACGACGCGTATGCGGCGGCCAATGACTCGCGCACACCCCCTGGGCACGAGGCGATCGACACCTTCATTCGCGCGTCCCAATTTCATTCCGAGGCGCGTCTCTCGAAGCTGCGACCCGCGGCGAATCTGCAGCCGGCACTCGACAAGCGCCGCGACCTGTTTCGGGAGGGCCACGCCGACCATCTGTCGAATTGCCTGAAGTACGACATGCGAACGCACCTGGTCGACTTGCTGGTGCGCCAGGACAAGATGGCGATGGCGCATGGCGTCGAGAACAGGGTGCCGTTTCTCGACCGGCAGGTGATCGAATTCGCCCGAGCCCTGCCGGCCGAACACCTGGTGGCGCCGTCGCTACCGGGCGGCGCTTCACGCACCAAGATCGTGGTCAAGGAACTCGCCAGGCGCAGCTTCGACGCGGCGTTCGTCTACCGCCGCAAGTCGGCATTCAATCTACCG
>JALDXK010000257.1:0-8093 GCA_032155105.1 Acidobacteriota bacterium | reverse complement strand
GGTCTCGACCGCCTCCAGTTGCCGCCGGGCGTCGTCAAGCTGCGTGTTCAGGAATTCGCTGGTTCCCTGCGCAAGCACTTCGCGATCGCGCAGGCTCTCGTCGATGAACAGCGAACCGAGCCGCGCGGTGACGCGCATCGCCACGCGCGGATCGTCCGAGCGGAAGCTGACGCGGAACGCATCACCCTTGACCACGCCGATGCCAATGTCGGTCGTCCGCATCATCTGGACGACGTCTTCCATCAATTCGCCCCGGGCCCGCTCCCTCGGGTACAGGTTGAAATCCTGGACGATCTGTTCGAGCTTTGTGCGGCTGAGAATCTGCTGGCTGATCGCCTGCAGCCGGTCCTCGATGCGCGCGGTGACCGTTGACCTGACGTAGGACTCGGGCACGCGCTGGGGGACCACGAGAATCAGCGTCTCCGAGCGGTAGACGTTGGGCAGGTAATAGATCACCGCCGACGCAGCCGCCGCAATGACGATGGCCGGAAGGATGATCAACCACTTGCGCCGGCCCGCCACCTGCAGGAGGGTGTCGAACGAGTACTGTTTACCGGGTATCACTTTCGGTCCTCACTCGGTTGATGATCGGAGCCCATGCCGTGAGCCCGACGACAATCGTCTGCCGGGACATCTTCGAGACCACCGGCACCACCGCGGCGCCGGTCGCCATGTCGTAGAAGTAATAGGTGTACTGGCCGAAGGCGCCCAGATGCCGCGTCAGCCCCAGAACGAGGCGGGTCGTCGCGTCGGCGTTCAGAAAATCCTGGCGCGGCTGGCTGAAGCCAAAGCGACCTCGGCCGGCACCGACCACGGCATGCCACTCGGACCGTTTC
The DNA here is from genome assembly GCA_032155105.1 of Acidobacteriota bacterium. Classification (GTDB taxonomy): domain Bacteria; phylum Acidobacteriota; class Vicinamibacteria; order Vicinamibacterales; family UBA2999; genus 12-FULL-67-14b. The sequence goes on along the minus strand of JALDXK010000257.1, from coordinate 7,257 downwards.
GACACCATGCCGCCGATCGACGCGCTCAACGAATCCGAAAACAGCGGCTCGACGAAGCCGGGCAGGAAGTCGGTGTCGCGGGCGAAGCGAGCCGAGGCATGCCAGGTGCGATGAAAATACTTCGTCACGCCGACACTGCCGTCGAGCCGGAAGTGCCGCGGTCCACCGGATTCCTTCACCATGCCGGTATTGGTCTCGAAATCGATGGACGTCCGCGGGCCGATCGGCAACTCCCGGCTGAAGTCGACCCCGACGTCGAGCGTCTCGTGCACGAAATCGTTGTCAGCGTCGGGAAGAGCGTGGGTCCGGACCTGGTCGCGCGAGTAGCCGAGCCGCACCGTCACGTCGCGGCTCATGCGGCGGCCCCAGCGGACGGCGCCGCCGGTGGACTCGTAGTTGTCGCGCGGGTCGTCGAACCATGTCTCGCGACGGGAGACCGACGCGCTCAGGGTCGAGCGCTTCGAATAATGGCTGGTAAAACCGGCTCGCACGTCGAAGGATTCGTGGTCGAGCGCGCGCATGGCGTACGAGGAGCCGGGCACCGGCACCGCGGGGTCGAGGGTCGACGCGGCCAGCAGCGGCTCGGTCTGGAAGAAGGGCGAATACCGGTACCCCGCCGCGGCGTCGACCGTCAGCCGCGTCGTCACCGTGGCCGCGACCGTGGCACTGGTCTCGATTCCAGTGGCTCCCAGAATCGGGTCCCGATACGACTCCTGGTAAGACCCGCCGGCGCGCGCGTTGAGGCGGAGGCGATCGCTGGCCCGATCGAACATCAGGCTGGCGCTGACACCACTGCTCGTGCCGCGTTGCGGCACGCCCTCCAGGGGGAGGCCCTCGGGCATCAAGAGCGCATCATTGAGTTGCACGGCACCGGAGCTGCGGAAGTCCAGCGCGGTGTAGTCGCGGCCGATGCGCTCGGGCGTGCGTCCGAACAGCCCGCCGAACGGTCCCGGGTTGCTCTGTGCGAACACGGCTGCTGGCATCACCAGCAGCGCCGCGACGAAAAGACGAATGCTCACGGCACGACCACGGTGTCGCCGGGCTTGAGCTCGATGTTCTGATGCAGGTTCTTGCCCGACGTCACTTCCTTGTAGTTGAACTTCAGGCTGAGCGGCTTGCCGCCTTCGTTGCGCATGATGACGATCTTCTTGCTGTCGGCGTATTCGCGCAGGCCGCCCGCGCTCGCGATGAGCTGCATCACGGTGATTGCCGATGTCAGCGGATACGGCCCTGGCTTGTTCACCTCGCCGGTGATGAAGACCTTGCGGCTGTTGATCTGGCGAACCACCACCGTGATGCTGGCGTCCTCCATGTACTTCTTCGACTCTTCGGTGATCCGCTCCCGCAACTGTTCCGGCGTCAGGCCCGCGGCCTGGACTTCGTTGATCAGCGGCAGGGCGATGCGCCCATCGGGCCGCACCTGCGCGTCGGTGGACATGTCCTTGTCCTTCCAGAAGACGATCGACAGCAGGTCGTCGGTGCCGATCACGTATCCGGGCGGCACCACGGGATCCGTGGCCCGCGGTGCGGCGGCGGGCGCCGCCGTCGGCGGCATCGACTGCGCGGCGCCGGCAGCAGGCGTCGTGGTTTGCGCGAACGCGGGCGCCGCGACCAATGTCGCTAGCACGAGCAACGCTCCGAACGCTCCGTGTCCTCCGTCTCCGGAGTGCCCTCCGTGCCCTCGGAACTTATCGGTACTCTTTGAATGGAAGCTGGCAGTCATGTTTCCTCAGGAAGTTCAAGAAGCGCTTGTACTCGCGCGATTCCATGTTGAACAGCCGCGCGACGATCTTGTAGTTGCCGCGCGCCTCTTCGAGGCCGCGGCGCACGACGTCGCGCACGTGCGCGCGCGTGATCTCGCGGGCCATGTACATCGGGTACACCGTCGACCAGAACGATTCGCGATGTTCGGTGAGCCGCGTGTAAAGATCATCGGCCACCGTCCGCCGGCGCTCGCGGCGCGGGCGAAACGCGACGTTGTCCTGGGCGCGGACTTCCGAGGGGAGGTCCTGCAGGTCGATGGTGTCGTGCTGCACCGCCACCACCATGCGCTCGATCAGGTTCTCGAGCTCGCGCACGTTGCCGGGCCACGAGTAGGCCACCAGCGCCTTCATCGCCTCCGCGGAGACGCCGCTGATCGGCGAGCGGTTGGCGGAGACGAACTTGTTCAGGAAGTGCGTGACCAGCTCCGGGACGTCTTCGCCGCGCTCGCGGAGCGGCGGCACCTGGATCTGGATCACGTTGAGGCGGTAGTACAGGTCCTCGCGGAACGTGCCCTGGGTGATCATCTCGCGCAGGTTGCGGTGCGTGGCGCCGATGACCCGGACATTGACATGGCGGGCGCCGCCATCGGCGCCGACGCGCTGGATTTCGCCGGTCTCGAGAAAGCGCAGCAGCAGGCCCTGCATGCGCAGCGTCATTTCGCCGATCTCGTCGAGGAACACCGTGCCCATGTGCGCCGACTCGAGCTTGCCGGGCTTGTCGCGATAGGCGCCCGTGAAGCTGCCTTTCACATGGCCGAACAGCTCCGACTCGAGCAGCGTCTCGGGCAGGCCGGCGCAGTTGACCGGCGCGAAGGGCATGTGCGAGCGCGGGCTGCCGGAATGGATGCTGCGGGAGACGATTTCCTTGCCGACGCCGCTCTCGCCGGCAATCAGCACTTTGGCGTCGCTGCGGGCGACACGATCGATCTCCGTCTGCAGCGCCAGCATCTGGGGACTCCTGCCGATGAGCCGCACCTGCTGCGTGGCGCGCGAGCCCATGCCGCCGCCGATCGGGGTGATGTTGGTGTAGTCGCGAGAGGTTACTTCCACGTTAGGCCTCACTGATCCGCAAAGCGTTCGATGACGCGCTGGTCCTGCCGGCTGAGCGCCACGAATGACGCGCCAATGGTGTAGCGTTCGGCTGGGCTGCCTTGCCGCTGGCAGTCGATCCGCTCAACCTTGACATCGGCCGAGAACGGCACGCCTCCGAAGTTGAAGCGCAACGTGCCGCGCGTCCCAAGGTCAACCGCATGTGACGATTCCAGCAACACTCCGCCGAGACTGATGTCGAGCAGCCGGACGGGAATGGGAAATGCCAGTACTGACAGCTCCGTCTCGGCAATCGCGGCGCGGGGGACTCGTCGGCGATCGGTCGGGGCAAGTTCACTCATGGCCCAGCCCCAGTGCAAAGAAGTCGCCAACAGATGGAAGCCAGTTGTCTGCGTGATCGCGGACTTCGAGGGCGCAACAGTGAAAATTCATCCACCACGTTGTACTAATTCACGGCACTGGCAGTCTTCAGTCCGCCCGACCAGTGGAGGTCAGGTCACGCACTGGACAATTGGTTACGCAAGTTCGGTAGGCGTGGCGCGGTAGGCGATCAGGCGATCGACGGCCTCGAGAAACGCGCTCGACGTGGCAAGGAACTCGACCCCGACAAGGTAGGCGCGAGAATCCTCGATGGGGCGGAGGTGGCGTACGCGCGCATCGGCCATGGCCGTTTGGCCGTCGAAGGTGACGCACACCGATTGGATCGACTCGATCGCCAGCGGCTGATGGGCTTCGATCAGCGCGCCGTGCGGAGTGAGATTGCGCAAACGGACAGCTTCGCCGGCATCAAAGGTGCCCCAAAATGCACCGAACACCTCGAATCTCACTCGGGCGCGGCGATCACCCGGTGCGCGGATCATTGCACTCGTCCACCCATGCCGCGTGTCGACTGTGCAAGTGAGTTACCACACCGTTGTCACATGTGCCTCATAGGGGAAACGCGAATTCCCCGGCCAAGAACGTAAGCAGAAGGTCGCCGCTGAGTTGACTATTTTCCAGCTTGGAGTAGACAGCCGAGGGACGGGTGACGGCGCGGCTTGAGTTAGAGGGTGGTGGCCCTTCGACTCACTCGCGAACGCCTAACGGCGTCCGCTCGTTCGCTCAGGGCATTCGACCCGTCGGATGGCTCGCCATGAGCGAGACTTCGTCTCGCCATCGGCGAGATGAAGTCGAGTCGAATGGTGCGCCCAGCAGGACTCGAACCTGCAACCTTTGGCTCCGGAGGACTGGGAGAGGAGGCAATCGGGGGCAGCGGGAAACCGCTGTCCCCGTTTTTCATTGGGATCTTCACTACTCGGGGCAACGCCAGAACACCGCGAGCCGCTCCGCATTGTCAGTCATTTGTCAGTCACTGCAGAGGTTAACGCGTATGGATTTCGACCCTCGTGATTCTGATTCCCGAGACGAGGCGCGCTGGCCAGATCGCGACCGCGAGCCGCCCGATCGCGCGGCGGATTCGCGCGAGCCGTTCACGCGCGATCTCGACCTGCCGCGCGGGCTGGAACGCGAAATCGTTCGGGACCGCGATCGTGAATACACGTTGCGCGGCTCCGAGACGCGCACGCTCGCGACCGTCGGCGCGTTTCGAGTGGTCTCCAGTCGTGATCTTCGTGATCAGCACGATCGTGCGCTTGATCCACGCTCAGGCGACCTGCGGCACCTCCGCGAACAAGGGCTGGTTGAGACGGCTCGTGTGCCCGGATCACGTGAGCATGCCGTGGCGCTGACGAAGGAAGGCCGCAGCCTACTCGAACATCACCGCGACCGCGACCAGGGTGCCCGTCAGACCTTCTGGGATGGCCTTAAACGCGAACGAGAACGCGAACACGACCTTCAGGTCTATCGCGCCTATCAATGGGCAGCAGAGCGCCTCGCCGAACGCGACGCGCGGATCGAACGCATCAAGCTCGACCACGAGCTCAAGCGTGAATATCAGAGCTGGCTCCATGAGCGTGATCGCGACAGTCCGGGGTACGACGGACACCCCGATCGGACCGACGAGGAGATCCGCGCGTGGGCCTATGAACACGATCTCCCGTACTTCGACGATGAGGTCCACTTCCCCGACCTGCGGATCGAGTATCAGGATGCCGACGGCCGTTGGGACCATGAGGACATCGAGGTGACCACCGAGCATTACCGCGGTGGCCATGCCTCGAGCGTGGCGCGATCGGGTTTTTCCTGCTACGGCGGATCGAGCCTGCGCATTGGCGGGCGCGCCTGCGGCGGTGGTGGTGGCGGTGCGCATCACGGCGGACTTGCCGAGGAGCTCTGGAAATGACAGACGCCGAACGCGTCAAGGCCGTGGTCGATTACGGCTTTACCGAGCGCCAGGCACGGTTCGTCGTGCTCGTGATGCGGCACGCTGGGCTCTGCGTCAAGCGGCAATATGCCGCCTTCGCCGGCATCGCCAATGGTGGCGACAAGTGCAACGCGTTTTTCGACAAGCTGGTGAGGCGTGCCTTTGCCGTCACTGCGGACTGCATCCACCACCGCGCCAGGCTGTATCACGTTCAGCATCGAGCGCTGTACCACGCCATTGGTGATGCCGACAGCCGCTATCGCCGAGCGGTGCCCGCCCGGTCTGCAGCGGAGCGGCTGATGCGGCTTGACGCGGCGCTCACCGGCCCGGATCTTGACTGGCTCGCCACAAGATCTGAGAAGGTTGCATTTCTCCAGACGATGACCGCGTCGGAGTCATCGGAGCAGCCTAACCAGCTTCCTGGGACGTTCCCGATCGGGATTGGTGCGAGTGGCCACGTCGTCGTCCTGTACCTCGCGACAGTGCCATGGACTGATGACTTCCGAACGTTCCTCGTCGGCCACACGGCGCTGCTTCAGATGATCTCGTCATGGACGCTCCGGATCGTGTTTCCGCAATCGCTGCGCCGCTTCGTCGACGCGTATCAGGCAGTCATCCGTGAGGAGCTCGAAAGCCCGCTTCAGGCCGCCGCGATCCACGACCTCAAGCGCTACTTCTTTCACCGCCGGCGAGGCACCGACTTGAGCACGATTCCGGAGTCGCTTCGCGCCTTTATCAAGCAATGTGCGAAAGTGTTTGGGGGCGCCCGCTTTACACACCTCTACAAGCGATGGCTGGTCGAAGACGAGGCCGCCCTGGAACCTGTTTCTCCTCTCATTGCAGAGGCTCTCGTATCCGGTCGCGCGCACGTCGAGTGCACGGTCCTGGCGCACACCTACGAGCATCTCTCGCCCTTGGTTAGCCGACGGCCGACACGGCGTAGAAGACGTCACAGGGCGGAACAGCGGGGCGAACGTGCTCCGCACAGCATCAACCCCGTTCTTAACCCGACTCCTTAACCCGATCGCGGAGCACTGCTGAAGTCGCTAGTCACGCTCAGCGCTGACGATGTCCTCGCCACGAACGCGCTGTGCCTTCAAGGGTTGCGTGAGAATGCGCCGCGACACACGGGGCGGCGTTCTCCGCCGCCCCGGATGGCGGTTCCGATCACTTCAGGAACGGAACCCAGGACGTGAACGACCCCGTGTCTTGTCCCGCTACACGTGGCAGAGGGGTCGTTCACGTCCTGGGTTCCGCGTGTCGCAGTTGGCGAGCGAACGAGCGGCGGGCGCCGCGTTTATGGCGTGTCGTTGCGGGAAGTCTTACGGATCTTAGCAGCGTTTTCGCCGTCCCCCAAGCCGCTCAGAGCGCAGGTAGTGTGATGTCGCCGAACTTGACCCAGCCCCTGGCCAGGTGCGAGTCTTGTGCAGGCACCGAAACCAGCGATGCAACGCACATGAGCACTATCTCGGAATCCTATCGGTACATCGTCCGCTCGCCGGACGTGCGCGGTGGAAACGCGCGTGTCGAAGGGACGCGCATCGGGGTTCATGACGTCGTCGGTCTGCTGCAGAACGGCGAGACCATCGACACCATCACCGCGACGTGCTTTCCGACGCTGACGAGGGCGCAGGTGTATGAGTGCCTGGCGTACTACGAGGACCATAAGGGCGAAATCGATCTCCTGATCGCACGGCAGATGGCCCAAGAGCAGGCGTGAAGTTTCTGCTCGACCACGACGTTCCCGACGCACTCAGCTACCTGCTCCGGGAACTTGGTCATGACGTCTCACTGTTGCGGGACGTGATTCCCACGGACACACCGGACGCAGCGGTACTGCAGTTTGCGAACCACAAGCAGGCCGTGCTGGTGACGTGCAACCGGGACGACTTCATCGAGCTGGCGAAGCACCAGACACATTACGGGATTGTCATCGTCATTCGGCGAAAAACGCGGGCCGCCGAACGCGCCGCATTGTTCCGACTGCTGCAGCGCGCAGGTGAATCCGGCTTACTGCACAACGTTAACTTCGCGTGACGTAAGAATCGTCCCGCCAACATCACGGGCACGTCCGCGAATGCGATGCCGTCGCTCCGGCGTTCGATTCTGCGGGAGCGCACCGGGCGAGTCAAGGGTCCGCTT
>JALDXK010000256.1:0-8104 GCA_032155105.1 Acidobacteriota bacterium | reverse complement strand
TTTGGGGCAGTAGCCCACTGGGACGAAAAGTGCAAAATTTGGGATGATGGGCCAAAAAATTGGATTAAACCCCGCGTTAACTCATCAGTTATCAATGAGTTACAGGATTTAAACAACCGTTCCACGCGGGCTGGACGGCTCGTTTCAGGGACGTCTTTCCTTGATCGCCTTCTCGAGTTCGGGGTTCACCCTAAAGCCGGCTTTCTTCGCGGCTTGCAGCGATTTATGGGCATCCTCGTACTTGCCCGATTCCAGGTACACGACCGCGAGGTTGTTGTGCGCTTCGCCCAGCCGCGGATCGCCGTCGATCGCCGCGCGGTATTCGCGCTCGGCGTCCAGCATGCGATTGGAGCGGAAGTACGCGCTGCCCAACGAGAGCAGCACGAACGGCGGCACCGTCGCATCGATGGTGAGCCCTTGGTCGCGGCGGATGCTGTCTTGGAGGTCGCGCTTCACCGTATCGTACTGGCGTGCCAAGTCCTGGGTGGCCACCGTTTGCGGTCCGGTCCTTAGTAGTCGAATCTGTTCATCGATTTCGAGGACGCGATCTTCGCGATAGCGCTGTGCATCCTGGATGTTGCTGAACTGCCTGCTGCCTTGCGCCTTGTACAGGTCGCGGCACCGCTCGAGCACGGTGATCGCCTCGACGAATCGCCGCGAGGCCAGGTAGGTGCGGCCGAGCCCGTAGTAGGCGTATTCGTAATCCGGTCGGATTTCGATGGCGGCTTGAAACGATTTGATCGCGGCGGGGTATTGCTCCGAGCGTAGCGCGTCCCAGCCCATGCGGTTGTGGTTGCGCGCGCGATCGCGTTCGGCAGCGCTGAGTGTTTGCGCCGCCAGTGGCGCGCTCAGCACCAGGAGCGCCATTAATGCCGCGAGAAGGGGTCGCATGCATCGTCTCCTTTCGGGACCAGTGAGAAAGACAACGGGCCCGCGGCCGCAGTGGCCGCAGGCCCGTTGCATGTTAAACCAGGTCGGTTAGAAGAGGAACTTCACGCCGACGCGGGCCGCCAGTGGATTCTGGAAGGCGTTGTTCATCAGGAACCGCGGATCCTGCGCCACGCGCTGCGCCGTGATCTGCGACGCCAGCGTCTGCTGGCCGGCATAGAACGCGTCCTCGTTCGGGACGACGCCGCCGCTGTAATGGTAGGTCGAGAACTTGCCAGTCGCCGTGTCCTGGTTGAACAGGTTGAGCACGTTCATGAATACCTGCAGGTTGCGCTGCCCGACATCGAAGTTGTGCTGCACGTAGAGGTCGGTCTGCGAGAACATCGGCGTGCGGCCGTCGCTGAGGCGGCCAAGGTACTGCACCGGCAGGTTGTTCGGCGGATAGATGCCGATTTCGCGCGTGACCGGAAGGCCGCTGGCCAAGTACTGGTTGAGGCCCAGCGACGTGCCGAAGCCGAACTGGTAGATGAACTGCGCCTTGAACTGGTGCGGCCGGTCCGTCGGCAGCGGGCCATAGACCGGTACGCCGCCGTCCGAGAACATCATCATCGGGTAGTCGTAGAGACGGCCGATGTTCGGGCTGGTGCGGCCGTTCTCGTCCGACTGCGACAGGCCCGAGTAGTTGCCGTGCAGGCGGCTCCACAAGTAGCTGGTGCGGAGATACCAGTTGTTGGAGAGGCGCTTGTCGAACGCGAACTCGACGCTGTCGTAGTCGCGCACCGGCAGCGGCAGATTGACGCCCGGATGCGCCAGTTCGGTCAGGCCCTCACCGGGGTTGGCGATGACGTAGATCTCATTGCCCTGCGGATCGAGGGAGCCGGTGTCTTCAATGGCGCGATCGATCTGCTTGTGCACGTAGCGGAGGCTGAGCGCCATGATGTCGTTCATCTGGTGCTCGAGGCCGAAGGTCGCTTCCTGCTGCTTCATCGGTTTCAGGTCCGGTTCGATGGCGTCGGAGCCGAACGACGGATGACGGAAGTCCACGGGGCCGCGGAGCAGTCGGCCCGGGCACGCCGGCGGGCACGCCGCGTCGTTGTCCACCGTGTTGATCAGCGCCTGCCAGTCGAACGAGTCGAGGGTGTAGTAGTACTCCAGCCACTTGTCGCCGCCGAACGAGCCGCGCGGCAGTTCGAGCTTGAAGATGTCGTAGAACACGCCCCACGAGCCGAACGCCTTCCAGCGGCCGTCGCCCTTGAGGTCATACGCGAAGCCAACGCGCGGCGCCAGCTTCTGGCTGAAGGGGAACTCGACGCCGAATTCCGGGATGTCTTCGCCGGAGGTGTAGGTCGGGACCTTTTCCTGTTCCGTGCGGAGGCCGAGGTTCAGCGTGAGCTTGTTGTTGATCGTCCACGAATCCTGGATGAACAGGCCGAAGACGTTCATGTTGATGTCGCCCTCGGTGATGAATCCCTGCTTGGGCACCGCGCCGTTGCTGCGCACCTGGTAGTGCCCGTAGGTCCCGCGCGTCGTCGGATCGCTCGACACGAGCGGCGTGTCCCAGCGCAGGCGAATCAGGTTCGCCGATTCGCCGCTGAGCACGTTGTTACCAAGCCGGTCGTACTGCATGCCGAACTTGACCTGGTGCGTGCCGGCCATGTTGCCGTAGAGCGTGCCGTCGGCCTGGAAGTACAGGCGCGTCTGCTGGTCGCGCGAGATCTTGTTGTTCGAGGGGATGTTCTGGAAGCCGCTCGAACGCTGCAGCGACGCCGGCACTCCGGGGAAGCCGAGGTTGTTGCCGGTCGAGAAGATCAGGCGCGGAATCTCCGGGACGTTCTCGTCGAACGTGTCCGCGAAGCGATAGCCGCCCTTGACGCCGAAGAACAGCCGCGGCGAGGTCACCCAGTCGAGGTTGCCGGCGAGCGACCAGTTCGGGAAGGTCTGGCTCTTGGAATAGTCCGTTCCCGTCGCGTCCGTGCCGGCCAGCGCCGGCAGCAGGCCATCGAGCTTGCGGTGGCTGCTGTTGTAGGCGAAGCGGCTGCGCAGGCTGTTGCTGATCTGCGAGTTGATGTTGGCGGTCAGGAACTGCGACGTGTCGGACTGGTCTTCGTCGAAGGCGCCGGCCGCCGGGTTCGCCGCGCTGCTCGTGCTCACGCTGCGGTCGGTGCTGATCATCGCCGGCTGATACGCGCCGAAGAACCACAAGCGGTTCTCCTTGATCGGGCCGCCGAGTGACAGCATCGGCTCGACGCGCGACTCAGTGTCTTTCGGATAGTCGACGTACTCAGCCACGTTCGCCGGGTCGGTCAGGCTCGCGCGCAGCGTCGGCCGGCGGGCGCTCTCGAGCGCGCTGCCCTGGTACTGCAGGCCCACGGTGCCGCGGAACTGGTTCGTGCCGCTCTTGGTGATCACGTTGACCACGCCGCCGGTGGCGCCGCCGTATTCAGCGGTGTAGCCGCTCGACTTGACCTGGACTTCTTCCACGAAGTCGGCAATCAAGTTCGTGCCCGACGTGCCGTCCTGGATGTCCGTGGTCTCGATGCCGTCGATGATGTAACGGTTCTCGCCGGCGCTCGCGCCGTCGATCGACAGGCCGCCGAGTTTCGACTCGTTGTTGGCGCCGGGCGCCTGCGTCACGAGCGTCGTGAAGTCGCGGCCCTTCGGCAGCAACTCGACCTGCTCGGTGCGGATGTTGGTCTGGCGAGCGGTGCCGCGCACGTCGATCAGCGGCGAGACCGCGGTGACCTGCACCGTCTCGGTCACGCCCGACAGCGGCAGGCCGAAGTCGACCTTCTTGACCTGGCCGAGGCTCACGCGCACGGCCGCCACGGTCTGGGGATTGAATCCCGACAGCGACGCGGTAATGTCATATGAGCTGGGAGCGAGCGATGGGAAACGGTATACGCCGAGCGCATCGGTTACGGTCGAGAGGACCACGCCGGTGGGCGCCTTGGCTTCGACCGTCGCGCCCGGCAGAACGGCGCCGGATGCGTCGCGGACGACGCCTTCAATAGAGCCGCGCTGATCCTGCGCCCAGGCGGGCGCGGCCATCGCAGCGATCATCACCAATACTGCAAACGTTCTCGAGAACATCACCTGTCCTCCTCCAAAAAGAAACAAACAACGACGGATAAGGGCCCAGCGCTGAACAACAGACACCTCGGCCGTTCCCCGAGGGCAGAAAGGGGGAACAAAAGAATGGTAGCCCCGATCTGGGGATGGAGTATCGAAAATCTGGGACTAACACACTGAAAACAGGGACGAGAGATCGCGCTTTGGCCGTTAGACCAAGCCAAATCGGGCAATTTTGAACAATCGTTTGATATGCTCTCTAAAGACCTCCATGCGGATTGCGGTGATTGCGGGCGATGGCATCGGCAAAGACGTCACCGCCGAAGCCGTGAAAGTGCTGCTGGCGGTGAGCCAGGTCTTCGGCACGCGCCTCGACCTCGAGCACCTGCCGTGGAGCGCCGACCACTACCTCGAGACCGGCGAAACCCTCCCCGCCAACGGTTACCAATTGCTGCGCGAGTTCGACGCCATCTTCGTCGGCGCGCTCGGCGATCCGCGCGTGACGGACAATCGCCACGCCCGCGACATCCTGCTCGGTACGCGCTTCGAACTCGACCTCTACGTCAACTACCGCCCGGTCCGCCTGCTCGACGATCGCCTGAGCCCGCTCAAGAATCGGGGCCGGAAAGACATCGACTTCGTGGTGTTCCGCGAGAACACCGAAGGCGTGTATGTGAGCGTGGGCGGCCGCTTCAAGGCCGGCACCGAAGACGAAGTGGCCATCCAGGAAGAGATCAACACCTACAAGGGTGTGCACCGCATCGTGCGTCACGCCTTCGAGTACGCGAAGACGCACGGCCACACGAAGGTGTGCATGGCCGACAAGAGCAACGCCATGCAGCAGGGACACGCGTTGTGGCAGCGGGTGTTCAAGGCAGTGGCGTCGGAGTATCCGGCGATCACCGCCACGCATCAATACATCGATGCGATGGCGATGTTCCTCGTGAGGGATCCGGGGCAGTATCAGGTGATCGTCACCAATAACCTGTTCGGCGACATCATCACCGACATCGGCGGCGCGCTGCAGGGCGGGCTGGGCATGGCGGCGTCGGGCAACGTCCACCCGGGAAAGACGTCGCTCTTCGAGCCGGTGCACGGCTCGGCCCCGCCGCTTGCGGGCAAGAACGTCGCGAACCCGATTGGCGCCATCCTGTCGTGCGCGCTGATGCTGGAGACGCTCGGCGCGCGCGAAGAATCAAAGGCGGTAGAGGCCGCGGTGGAAGCCGCTGTCGCCGAAGGACAGACGACGGCCGACATTGGCGGATCCCTGGGGACTCGGGAAGCGGGCGACTGCATCGTCAGGAAATTAAAAATTAAAAATTAAAAGTTAAAAATATGGCTAAGGACGTTTTCATACTCGGCGGCGCGCGTACGCCGATGACACAGCATGTCGGCGCACTTAAGGATTTCTCGGCGATCGATCTTGGCGCCATCGCGTCGAAGGGCGCGCTCGAGCGCAGCGGTACGAAGGCCGAGTGGATCGACCACGTGGTGTTCGGCAACGTGCAGCAGAGCAGCGTAGACGCGCACTACGGCGCGCGGCACGTGGGGCTGAAGGCCGGCCTGCCGCAGGAGGTGCCCGCGCTCACCGTGAATCGCCTGTGCGGGTCGGGCATCCAGGCGGTGCTGAACGGCGCGCAGCAGATTCAGCTCGACGAAGCCGGATTCGTGCTCGCCGGCGGCATGGAGAACATGAGCCAGGTGCCGCACATCATCCGCGGCCTGCGCGGCGGGCTCAAGCTCGGACAGGGCAAGCTCGAGGACTGGTTGTGGGAAGGCCTCAACGATCCGTACGCGGGCTGCTCAATGGCCATCACCGCCGAGAACTGCGCGGTGAAGTACGGCATCACGCGCGACGAGGCTGATGCCTATGCGCTGCGCAGCCAGCAGCTCGCACACAAGGCGTGGACGTCGGGCATCATGAAAGACGAAGTCGTCCCCGTCGAAATCAAGACGAAGAAAGGCACCACCCTCGTCGAGAAGGACGATCACATGCGTCCCGAGACGACGATGGAAATCCTCGCGAAACTGCCGACGGTGTTCAAGAAAGACGGTGTGGTCACGGCGGGCAACGCCAGCGGCATCGTCGATGGCGCCGCGGCGCTGGTACTCGCGGGTGGTGACGCGGTGAAGGCGAAGGGCGCCACGCCGCTCGGTCGCATCGTGTCGTGGGCCACCGTGGGCGTGGACCCGACGCTGATGGGCATGGGCCCGGCGCCGGCGATTCGCAAGGCGCTCGAGCGCGCGGGATTGAAACTCGCCGACCTCGACCTCGTCGAAATCAACGAAGCCTTCGCGCCGCAGTACCTGGCGTGCGAGAAGGAGTTGGGCCTCGATCGCGAGAAGGTGAACGTGAATGGCGGCGCGATCGCGATCGGTCATCCGCTGGGTGCCAGCGGGGCGCGGCTGTTGCTGACCCTGCTGCTCGAACTGCGCCGACGCGGCAAGAAATATGGCGTAGCGTCCGCCTGCATCGGCGGCGGCCAGGGTATCGCGATGATCATTGAAGCCGTGTAGCAATCAGCGATCAGCAATCAGCGGTCAGCAATCAGCAATTAGCAATCAGCAATTAGCAATCAGCAATCAGCAATCAGTTATCAGTTATCAGTTCGCGGGGACAGCATTCATGGCCATCAAGACAGTCGGCGTGTTGGGTTGCGGGTTGATGGGCGCGGGCATTGCGCAGGTGTCGGCGGCCGCCGGCTTCAAGACCATCGTCCTCGAAGTGAACGAGGACGTGCTCAAGAAGGGCCTTGGGCGCATCGAGAAGTTTTTGACTGATGGCGTGGCGAAAGGGAAGGTTACCGAGGACGTCAAGAAGACGACGCTCGGCAACCTCACCGGCACCACGAAGTACGCCGACCTGAAGGACTGCGACCTCGTGATCGAGGCGATTATCGAGAACGTCGAGATCAAGAAGCAGGCCTACGCGCAGGTCGAGGCGGTGGTCGGACCGCATTGCCTCATTGCGTCGAACACTTCATCGCTGTGCATCACCGAGCTCGGCGCCGGCACCAAGCGCCCCGACAAGGTTGGCGGGCTGCACTTCTTCAATCCCGTGCCGCTGATGAAACTGGTGGAAGTGATTCGCGCGCTGGCGACGAGCCAGGAGACGCACGATGCGTTGATGGGGTTTGCGAAGGCCATCGGCAAGGAGCCGATCACCGCGCCGGATCGCGGCGGCTTCATCGTCAATCGCCTGCTGGTGCCATACCTGCTCGACGCGATTCGCTGCCTTGAAGAGGGCCTCGGCACGGCGCAGGACATCGACAACGGGATGAAGCTCGGCTGCGGTCACCCGATGGGGCCGCTCCAGTTGCTGGACTTCGTCGGCCTCGACACCACGTACTACATCGCCAACATCATGTTCGACGAGTTCCGCGAGGCGCGTTTCGCGTCGCCGCCGCTGCTGAAACGGATGGTGCTGGCGGGACATCTCGGCAAGAAGTCCGGCAAAGGTTTCTACGACTATCCGAAGTAGCTGTCACGGACGTCAACCACGAAGGACGCGGAGGCACGGAAAAATCCCTTTCTAAATACCAGTGCGGCTGAGCGGCTTTGGCATTTTGAAAAGTCGTCTCCGTGGCTCGGTGCCCTCCGAGGTTAACGTTCGTGATCATCGTAGCCGCGCGAGCGCCTGCTTCGCCTGTTCTTTGAAGCGGCGGTCTTCCGGCGCCCATTCCGGATCGGAGGGCGCGTCGATCGCGGCTTGATATTCCTTCCTCGCTTCGTCCTCACGGCCCAATTCGGCGAGTGTATCGCCAAGAAACAAGTGCGAGATCACGCTGTTCGGGTTGTAGGTCAGCGACTTCCGCAGGTGCTCCTCGGATCGCCTGTCGCTGCCGCCGAAGAGTCCCGGGACCTTGAAGTACCACCGGCCGAGCGCGCGATCGGCTGAGCCCTGCTGGAATCCGGGATCGATCTTCAGCGTGGTGAGCAGCGCGTCCTTGATCGGACCGCGGTACCTGATGCCCTGCCGCATCCCAAACGACTCGGCGAGCGCGCCCATGTTGGCGGCCAGCCAGAAGTGTCCTTCTGGCCGCTTGGCATCGAGTGCAATCGCGCTGCGCGCCGCGGCGATGCCGGCCTCGAGCGCGGCCTTGCGTTCGGGCTCGGGCAGACCGTTGGTGCCCAGCCAGTAGCGGGC
>JALDXK010000255.1:0-8104 GCA_032155105.1 Acidobacteriota bacterium | reverse complement strand
AAGTCGATCGTCGACTACATCTTCCGCTGGATGGCGTCGAAGTTCCTGTCGCCGGAGGCGCAGTTCCGCGCCGGCGTCAACAATCGCGATGAAGCCGTGGAGTCGGCGGAGCCGACCGCCGTGCCGACGCCGAGGTCCGCGTCGACGCCCACCGCGAAGGTGAGCCCGACCGGTGCGATCGTACCGTCGACGTCGCAGTTTGCGGCGATCCAGAACCAGGAAGACGCGCCGCCGTGCACCACCTGCGGCTCGATCATGGTGAGAAGCGGCGCCTGCTACAAGTGCAGCAACTGCGGGACAACGTCAGGCTGCGCCTGAAGTCGCCGAGAACACAGAGGAGTACGGAGCACACGGAGACGTGCTCCGTGCTCGCCGCTCCGTGCTCCGTGTCCTCCGTTTCTTCTCCGCGTCCTCGTCTGTATCACCGCGGAAAGTTCTTGTGAGCTTTCACCTCGCGAATCTGCATGATGTGCCGCTGCGAATGCGACGAGATCATCAGGAACCACTGATACAGGTCCTGGCTGGCCGTGAGGAATTGCCGGCCGCGCAGATCCTCCGGCGTGTCCTTGGCTGTCTTCATCATCTCGGCGCGCAGTTTCTTGAACGAGGCCAGCGACGCCTTCATGTCGGGAAACTGATCGCGCGGGACGCGCGCCTCGCCGGTGGTGGTGCGCTGCGTGCGGTCGATGCCGTACCACAACATGCTCACGTCCGTGGCCTGTGGCTTGAAGTCGGGCTGGGGCGGCTTGGCGAGCGACTGCTTGAACTGATCCCAGTATTGCGGTTCGGCGATCGCCAGGTGCATGACGACTTCTTCGACGCTCCAACTGGTGGGCGTCATCTTGAACGTCAACTGCGCGTCCGACAGGTTCTTTACTTCATCATCGAGCCAGGCCTCGGTCATCTCGAGGTGCGCGACCAGGCGCTGGCGTTCGCCGGGGGTCATCGGACCGGCCACGGCCGCTGCCGAGGCGGCCAGGCACAGCACAGCAACGGAAAGCGTCTTGAGCATGCCCGCTACGATTGAACGTCTCGTGGCGGCGGTCAATCTGAATGTGACCAATCACGTCCCGCTGGTGACGAACCGTCGTGTTGAACCATCTCGCTGAACCCCCGTCCGGAACCTCCGTACTGAACGACATCCTCGAACGGTATTGGGGTTACTCGAGCTTCCGGCCGCTCCAACGCGAGGCGATGGACGCGGTGATGGCGGGCCGCGATTCGCTGCTGGTGTTGCCCACCGGCGGCGGCAAGTCGCTGTGCTTCCAGGCGCCGGCGCTGGCGTGCGAGGGTCTCGCCGTGGTGGTGTCGCCGCTGATCTCGCTGATGAAGGACCAGGTCGACACGCTGGTCGGCAACGGCGTCGCGGCCGCCTGCTACAACAGCTCGATGCCGGCGGACCTGAAGTCCGACGTGGCGCGTGGGGTGCAGGAAGGCACGTATCGTCTGCTCTACGTCGCACCGGAGCGGCTGGTTGGCGATGGCAGTGATGGCTTCCTGAACCTGTTGTCGTCGCGGCCGATCAGTTTCATCGCGGTCGATGAAGCGCATTGCATCAGCCAGTGGGGCCACGACTTCCGTCCCGAGTACCGCCAGCTGGCGCGCCTGCGCGATCGCTGGCCGTCGATCAGCCTGCACGGTTACACCGCGACCGCCACCGGGCGCGTGCGCAAGGACATCGTCGCCCAGCTGGGCCTGCGCGATCCCGCGGAGCTGGTCGGCTCGTTCGATCGGCCCAACCTGGTCTACCGCGTGCTGGCGCGTTCCTCGTTGAAGACGCAGATTCTCGCCGTGCTCGAGCGGCACCGCGGCCAGGCCGGCATCATCTACTGCACCTCGCGCAAGGAAGTGGAATCGCTCGCGCAGTGGCTACAGGACACCGGTTGGCGGGCGCGGCCCTATCACGCCGGCCTTGCCGACGATGAGCGGCATCGTAACCAGGATGCGTTCCTCAACGAAGACGTCGACCTCGTGGTGGCGACGGTGGCGTTCGGCATGGGCATCGACCGCTCGGACGTCCGCTTCGTGATCCACGCCGGGGCGCCGCAGTCGCTCGAACACTACCAGCAGGAGTCCGGCCGCGCCGGCCGCGATGGCCTCGAAGCCGAGTGCGTGCTGATTGCCTCGGGCGCCGATTTCCTCAAGTGGCGGATGATGCTGGAGAAGAACGGCGAGCTGTCCGACGCGCGCCGGACGCTGCTGCGCGACATGGAACGGTACGCGGCGAGCGTCGGCTGCCGCCACAAGCGGCTGGTCGGCTATTTCGGCGAGTCGTTCACCAAGGACGATTGCGGCGCGTGCGATTACTGCCTCGGCGAGCTCGAGCAGGTCCCCGATGCGGTCACGGTGGCGCGCAAGATTCTCTCCTGCGTGGCGCGGGTCGGCCAGCGCTTCGGCGCGGCGCACGTCACCAACGTGCTGCGCGGCAGCGAGAGCGACCAGGTCCGCTCGCGCGGCCATCACGAGTTGTCGGTGTTCGGGTTGATGAAAGAGGCGACCATCGACGAGCTGCGCGGCTACATCGATCAACTGCTGGCGCATGGTCTGCTGCAGCAGTCCGGCGAGGAGTATCCGATCCTGCAGATCTCCACCGAGGGCCATGCGCTGCTCAAGGATGCGTCCGCGGCGGCGGACCTGTCGCTGGCTCGGCAGAAGCGACCGGACCGCAACCGCCCCGAGAAGCGGTCGCGCGTGGAAACGGAAGGGTGGGACGGTGTCGATCGCGACCTCTTCGAGGAGCTGCGCGTGCTGCGCCTGGAGATCGCGCGCCGTCGCCGCGTGCCGCCGTACGTGATCTTCCACGACACCACGCTGCGCGAGATCGCCAGGTCGAAACCCAAGACCATCGAGGAGCTTCGCCACGTCTATGGCGTTGGCGATCGAAAAGCCGCGGATCACGGCGACTTGATCCTTGCGGTTGTCGCTCGTCGGTGATCAGCGAAGTGCTACCCGCCACGCTCCGCGCCCATGCGTGAAGGCGAACAGCTGTTTCTGCCCCGACGGTGTGCGAATCAGCGACAGCCACATCGTCACCGCCGGCCCAAACCCTGTTTCCTCCGTCATCCACGTGCGGCCGCCGTCGATCGAGACCATCACGCCGAGATCGGTGCCGAGATACAGCCGCTGCGCGTCATCCGGATCGACCACGATCGAGTGCACCGGGATGTCGGGCATGCCGGTCGAGCCCGATCCGTCGATGCTCTGCCACGTCTGGCCGCCGTCGATGCTGCGGAAGACGTGGGCGCCGCCGAAATTCCCGTAGGTGGCATAGACGGCCCCGGTGATCGCATCGATGGCGATCGACGTCACCCACCCCTCGCGCGGGCGTGTGGCGGTGAACGTGATAGCCGTAGGCGTCCCGGTGGCGTTCGTGGTGCGGACCAGATGTCCGCGGTCGGTGCCGGCGATCACGATTGCGTTGTTGTTCGGCGCAACGGCAATGGCGCTGACACGCCCGCCCTCCGGCATCTGCGAGCCGATCACCTTGTTCCAGGTCTGTCCGAAGTTGGGGCCCTGGTAGAGGAACTCGCCGCCAAGCCAGATGACGTTCGACACGCGGTCGTGCGTGAAGGGCGCGATGAACAGGTAGTTGCCCTCAGGTCCGAGGGTGCTGGCGGCGATGGGATCGAGACCAGTCCTCGCCGTGCTGAACGAGGCGCCGCCGTTCGTGGTGCGGCCAAGGCTCGCCCACTGGAACTCGAGGAGCCACGTGCTGGTCTGCTGCGGATGGATCGCGCTGAAGCCGCCGTCGCCGCCGAAGACCGGCCGCCAGGCATCGGGGCCGTCCGCATCGCTGCCGAGAATCGTGCCGTTGTCTTGCGCGCCGGCGAGGTAGCGCGTCCCGTCTGGGAAGGGGACTCCGTGGTAGAACTGCGTCACCCCGTAGCCGCGATTGAGCGACGTCCACGCGACCTGGATCGGCACGCCGCCGGTGCACGCGGCTCGCTCGCCGTTCGAGGTCGCGGCGCGCGCGTTGCTGGTGCGGAAGATGCCGCCATCGTTCCCGATCAGCGCGATCTGATTGTTCACGCCGTCGTACTGCGGATGGAACGCGATGCCGTGTTGGTCGACGTGCGCATACGACGGCAGGCTGGGGCCGCCCCAACTCGCCAGTCCCCAGCTACGCCCCCCATCGTCCGAGCGGAACCAGTCCACGCCGGCCGCCCAGACCCGTTCCGGGTCGCGCGGATCGACGGCGAGCACGTTGTTGTACCAGCCCATCGTGGTCGGCGTGACAGGCGGTGCCGCCGGGTTGCACACCCGGCCCGCCGCGCTCGCGGTGTTGGTGAGAAGCAGGGTGTTGAGGTAGGTCGGGTCGGTGTTGGTGACGCGCGCCTGCCACGATCCCGCTGTGCCGCCACGGTCGCTGCGGTACACGGCGAGCAATCCCTGCCGGTAGATGCCGTTAGGCCCGTCAGCGTTGCTCGCGGCCAGCGCATACATGATGTCGGGATTCGACGACGCGATCGCCACCGAGGTGCGGCCCATGTCGGGTTCGCGCAGCACGACCTCGACATCCGTTCGATCGGCGGCGCGTGGAAATCGATACACGGTGGCCTGCTCGTACGATCCGCACGATGCAAAGAGGACGTCCTCGGACCGATCGGGCCGGAGTGCGAGATCCAGGCAGCCGCCGCGGACGTTGACCTCGAGCAGGCGCGCCCAGGTCGTGCCGTTGTCCGTGGAGCGCCACACGCCGGTGCGCGTCGCCGCATAGAGGCGGCGCGTATCAGTGACGCCGAACTCGAGATCGTTGACCCAGTGGAAGTCAGGTGCGTTGGTGGCGGGCAATTGCTGCCACGAGCGGCCGCCGTTGGTCGTGAGGTAGATCCCAGCGCCGCGAAGGGGTAGGCCCGTGCCGCGGATTTCCTCGCGGAAGTAGCCCTCGCCTGTGCCGGCGTACATCACGTCGGGCCGCGCCGGGTCGATCAGCAGCGCGTTGACGGCGATGTTGGTGAGGCCGTCGCCGGTGGGGCGCCACGTGACGCCATTGTCGTCGCTCTTCCAGACGCCGCCCGACACGCCCGCCGCAAACAGCGTCGTGGGCACGGTTGGATGGAACCGGACCACGCGCGTGCGACCGCCGATATTGCCGGGTCCGAGCGGCGTCCAGGCGTCGAGCACGCCGGCGTCGAGGCTCCGGTCGAGCATGGGAACCACGCGGCTGCCGGACATCCAGACGCGCGACGGCGGTTGTGCCGCGGGAATCGCGCGATTGATCCGCGAGGCAAAACGGGAGATCGCCGACAGCCGTTCGGACGCCGCGTCGTAGAGTCGCGGCATGTCGAGGCGCGCGTCGGCAGGTTGCCGTCGCAAGAGATTGTGTCGCGCGGCCGCACCCGGCTCATCGAAGCGCGATTCGGCTTCCGGGACGAATGGTGGGGCGAATGGCGGCCTACTTATCGTGACCAGCAGCAGGGCAGTGGGCCCCGCCAACGCCAGGAGCCAAGCGACCTTGGGGCGCAGCATGGGATGCGAATCTTCGCACAACTCTGGGTGCCTGTCGCCTGGACTCAAATGAACAGCAAACCTTTGAGAGGGCGCACTCGTCGAAGGCTATGTAGAATTACTACTCAGACCATGAGACGACTCAGCATCATCGCTGTCAGCGTGCTTCAGGCGATCGCCAACGGATATCAATACGGCTTCGACGTGATCGATCGTACCGGCCTGCCGAGCGGCACGGTGTATCCCGCGTTGAGCCGCCTAGAGCGCGACGGGCTGGTGAAGTCGGCGTGGGAGAGCGACGCCGACGCGCACGCCGATGGGCGTCCCGCGCGCCGCTATTACAAGCTGACGGCGCCTGGCGTGAAGGCCCTGGCCGAGGCCGCGGCCTACTACCGTTCCTTGTTGCCGGCGACCAACCCGCGCGCGGCGAGATAGCGCTTACATGTTGCGCTGGTGCGATCTCATTATTCGCGCGGCGGCGCCGCTGGTGCCACTCGACATGCGCCGCGACTGGCTGCGCGAATGGCGGGCCGAGCTTGCGTACGCCTGCGGCCGCGCCAGCAAGCAGGGGCGGGGCACTCCCCTCGCGTGTCTCTGGCGCTCGATGGGCGCCTTCTTTCATGCCGCCTGGCTGCGTTGGGATCGGTGGAGGATCGAAATGATCTGGCAGGATTTCAAGCACGCGCTGCGCGCGCTCAAGGCCAAGCCCAGTTTCACGCTGGTGACGCTGCTGACGCTGGCGATTGGCATCGGCGGGACGACGGCGATCTTCGGCGCGGTGAATGCGGTGTTGCTGCGGCCGTTGCCCTATCCAGGTCCCGATGAACTCGTCCGGGTCTTCAAGACATCGTTGAAGGCGCCCGATCGCGTCGGCGGCACCGTGTCGCCTCCGGATTTTGCGGACTGGCGCCGCGACAGCTCGGTGTTTACCGAGCTCGCCGCCTACGACAGCGATTCGATCACCGTCACCGGGCAGGGCGCCGCCGAGGTCGTGCGCATCGGTGAGGTGACCGGCGGGTTCTTTGCGATCCTCGGCGCGCAGCCGCTCTACGGCCGGACGATCACGGCTGCCGACGATCCGATGGGATCGCGCGATGTGGTGGTCCTCGGTCATGGCATGTGGGTCCGTCGTTTTGGTTCGAATCCGCAGATCGTCGGGCAGACGATTCATCTCGACGGCACGCCGCGCGAGGTGATCGGCGTCATGCCGGCGGGCGTCGAGTTCCCGCTGCGATCGGAGCTGTGGATCCCGCTGCGTTTCAGCGCGACGGTTCTCGAAACGCAGCGGGGCGCGCATTACATCGAGGTCCTGGGCCGCCTGAAGCCTGGCGTGCCGATTGATGCGGCCCGCGCCGAGATGCGGACCATTGCCGCGCGTCTGGCCGAGCAGTACCCGCGGACCAACCGCGACAACTCGGCGTCGGTGCATCCGCTTCGCGAGTCCCTGGTTGGGAGCGTCAGGCAATCGATGTTCGTCCTCCTGGGCGCGGTCGGACTCGTGCTGCTGATCGTGTGCGTGAACATCGCCAGCCTCGTGCTGATCCGCGGCGTGAGCCGTGGTCGCGAGATGGCGGTGCGGATGGCGGTGGGCGCCGGCCGGTTCAGCCTGTTTCGCGGGTTGTTGATCGAAAGCCTCGTGCTCGGCGTCACCGGCGGCGCTGCCGGCCTGGTGCTCGCCTATTGGGCCTCGACCGCGATCGCCTCGCTCGATCCTTCGATCGGCGTGCCGCTGTTGAACCAGACGCGCCTCGACGTGGTGGTGGTGGGCTTTGCGTTCGGCGTGGCCGTGTTCGCCGCGATCCTGTTTGGCACCATGCCGGCCTGGCAGGCGACGTCGATTACCGACGTGGTGTCGCGGATTCGAGAAGAGGCCGGCAGCACCACCAGCGATCCCCGGCGGCTGCGCACGCGCAGCGTGCTCATCGTCGCCGAAACGACGCTCGCGGTGGTCCTGCTCGTGGGTGCGGGATTGTTGACGCGCAGCTTCGCGAGGCTGCTGGCCGTCGACCTGGGGTTCACGTCCGACGCCGTTCAGACATTCTCGATCGGCTTGCCTGATTCGAAATACAGCCAGCCGCAGCTGCGGCAGGATTTCGTCGAAACGCTGCTCACGCGAATCTCGGGCAGGCCGGACGTCGAGTCGGCTGGCGGTATTAGCGGATTGCCGCTGACCAACGCCAGGTTTGGGATCTCGACGTCCGTCATCGACGGCGTGACGTTGTCAGACGACGAGCAGGATCGCCTGACGCTGCAGATTCGCATCGTCACACCGGACTACTTCAAGACCATGGCGACTCCGATCACGCAGGGCCGCGGGTTTGCCGCGACTGATCGCCTGGGTTCGCAGCCGGTGGCGCTGCTCAACGAGACGGCCGTGCAGCGCATTTGGCCTGGTGCAAACGCGCTTGGCCACCAGATGGAGATCGGCACGAGCTTTGGGATGGGACGCGGCCGCGCCGGCGGCACGATCGTCGGCGTCGTTGGTGACGTGCGCGACTACGGTCCGGCATCACGCCCGGCCCCGACACTCTACCTGGCGCATGGCCAGTGGCCCATCGACTCCATGTCGATCGCGGTGAAAGCGCGTGGCGAGCCGTCGGCGCTGATCGAGCCGATGCGGACGCTGCTTCGCGAGCTGGATCCCGATGTGCCGATG
>JALDXK010000254.1:0-8107 GCA_032155105.1 Acidobacteriota bacterium | reverse complement strand
TGGACTCATGCCGACAAAGGTTACAGGGGTTACAGGGGTTACAGGGTTACAAGGGTACAGGTTCTGAGGATTAAGACCTTCTGATGGCTGACGGTCCTGAGTGGAGACAGTCCGCACGAAAGCGCGCGGAAGTTTCCGCGATTGCCGGCCTTGGATATCCGCTGCTCCGCACCATCGGCTCCACGTGGCGCTGGAAGGTCAGCGGCGTGGAGCAAATCGAAGCGATTGGGGCGCGCGGACTCCATCCGATCTACTCGTTCTGGCACGGCCGCATCTTTCCGGCCACCATCTACTTCCAACGTCGCGGCATCGTCGTGATCACGAGCGAGAATTACGACGGCGAATGGATCGCGAGAATCATCCAGAAGTTCGGCTACGGCACGGCGCGCGGCTCCACCTCGCGGGGCGGGCCACGGGCGCTGCTGCAGATGGTGCGGGACGTGAAGTCGAAAGGCGTGGCGTTCACGCTCGACGGGCCGCGCGGGCCCGCCGAGGTGGCGCAACCTGGCGCGGTGTGGCTGGCGAAAGCCACCGGCAACCCGCTGCTGCCGTTTCATGCTGAAGCCGCATCGAGCTGGACGCTGAAGAGCTGGGATCGTACGCAGCTTCCCAAGCCGCTCACCACCGTGGCGATGGCGATTGGCGAGCCGCTGTTCGTGCCGCGCGATGCGGACGAGGCCGCCCTCGAACGATGGCGGCAACAGCTGGAGCAATCGCTGGCGGTCTGCCGCAAGACCTGCGCGGAGTTGCTATGGCACTAGTCCTCGTCAGCTCGAAACGCTTCGCCGATCACGTCACTCCGGTGGGCCACCCGGAACGTCCCGAGCGCGCGGGCATCTTCGACGCGGTGGCGGCGGCGTTTGCGGCGAAGGGTGGGCGCGTGCTCGAGCCAAGAGCCGCAACCGACGCCGACCTCGAGCGCGTGCACAGCCGCGAGCACATCGACGCGATCGTGGCGGCGCGCGGCAAGGCGTCGATGATCGACGAGGATACCTACACGTCGCCAGAGTCGGAAGAGGTCGCCAGGCTCGCGGCGGGAGCGGTGCTCACCGGGATCGACCACGCGCTCGAAGGCGCGAGCGACAGCAAGGCGCTGGTGATGGTGCGGCCGCCGGGGCATCACGCGGAAGCCGATCGCGCGATGGGATTCTGCCTCTACAACAACGTGGCCGTCGGCGCGGCCTACGCGCGATCACGCGGCTGCGCACGCGTCGCCATCGTCGACTACGACGTGCATCACGGCAACGGCACGCAATGGATCTTCTACGAAGATCCGACCGTGCTGTTCGTGTCGTCGCACCAGTATCCTTTTTACCCAGGTACCGGCGCCGCCTCGGAACGGGGCCGGGGCGAGGGTCTTGGTTTCACCCTGAACATTCCGTTGGCGGCAGGTGCGAAGGACGCCGAGATCGAACACCAGTACGCGGAGCAGGTTCTTCCCGCGCTGCGCCGTTTCACGCCGGACTTGCTGATCGTTTCCGCCGGCTTCGACGCCCACGAACTCGACCCGCTGGGTCAGCTGCGCATGACGACCGAAGGGTTCGGCCGGTTGACGCGTCTGTTGTTCACCGAGGCCGATGCCCTCTGCAACGGCAGGGTGGTGGTGGTGACCGAGGGCGGATACGACCTCAACGCGGTGTCGCAGTGTCTTACTGCGATTGTTGCGAGCTCAACACCTTCATGATCGACGTGAAATAGTACTTGAGGTTGTCGAGCGGGCCGCCGGTGATGCGCTTGCGGACCTTGGCCAGCGGCGAGGCCTGCCTGCCCCCGAGTGTCAGATCGGGCACGCCGTCGACCAGGGACCACTGGCCGCCGTAATAGCGGCGGATGACTTCGCCGACATACATACCCCACAGGTTCGACAGCTCGGTGACCTGGTCGTCGCTCAATTTCTGATCGGGCGCCGCGGCGATGGCCTGCTTGTGCACCACGCTCATGATTCGCTCCACGCCCTCGAGGCTCTCCGAAGAAAAGTCGAGCGATTCGCTGAACCGCAGCTTGGCCGTCTGCACCGCACGCTGCGACTGGGCGACGATGGTGCCGGCGAGCTTCGCATCGGCACTGATCGAGGTCCGGAGCGCCGCCATCGACTCGTAGGTGCCCAGCACCGTGCCCTCGAGCCACACGCGATGCATGCGGCAGATCAGCTCGCAATGGGCCTTGGTGGACTCGATGGCGACGTCGCCCTCGCGGGCCGTTCCGGTCTGCAGCAGGGCCGTGACGATCGGGGTCAGGTCGGCCTGGTATTCGCCGACGTCGAGCATTGGCCGTCCGTCGAAGTCGTACCAGCTGCCGGCGGTTTCCTTGCGAATCACCTCGCCGAGGTAGGCGGTAATCAGCGCCGCGTGCTTGGTTTGGAGCTCGGACGCCTGCGGATCGTGCTTCGCGGACAGCTGTTGCAGCTCAGCGCGCTTGCCGGTGAGGAAGCGATCGACGAGGGGGAGGGTGCGCGGCAGGTAGTCGAGCGCGATACCGCTGCCCTTGCACGTCTGTGCAAATTCGGCGGCCAACGCGGACATGGATTCCGCGACATTTGGCGGCGACGATCCCGGATCCGACATGACGCCTCCGTTGACAGGGAAGTACACGTGTTATCGGCCGGTGCCGCCCGCTGTTTAGCCGGCCGTGCGGGTCCGTACGCTATTCTTGAAAGATCACCGTGGCTGAATATCACCCTCAAGAACTCGACAAGAAGTGGCAGGCCCATTGGGCCTCGACCCAGGCGTTTGAAGTCACCGAAGACCCCTCGAAGCCGAAGTTTTACTGCCTCGAGATGTTCGCGTACCCATCCGGGCACGCGCACGTGGGCCACGTCCGCAACTACATCATCGGCGACGTCGTGTCGCGGCTGAAGCGGCTGCAGGGCTTCAACGTGCTGCATCCCTTCGGGTGGGATGCGTTCGGACTGCCGGCGGAAAACGCCGCGATCAAGAACGGCATCCACCCCGAGACCTCGACGCTCGACAACATCGCCCACATGAAGGGGCAGCTGCAGCGTCTGGGGATCAGCTACGCCTGGGGACGCGAGCTGGCCACCTGCCTGCCGGATTACTACCGATGGAACCAGTGGCTGTTCACGCGCATGTTCGAGCGCGGCCTGGCGTATCGCCGCCGCTCGACGGTGAACTGGTGCCCGGTCGACAACACCGTGCTGGCCAACGAGCAGGTGATCGATGGCGAATGCTGGCGTTGCGGCACGAAGGTCATTCAGAAAGACCTCGAACAGTGGTTCCTGAAGATCACGCACTACTCGGATGACCTGCTGCAGGCCGCGGAAGGCCTGAGCAAGTGGCCCGAGAAGGTGCTGACGATGCAACGGAACTGGATCGGGCGGTCGGAGGGCGCCCGGGTCCGGTTTCCGATCCAGGGCGCGAACGATTCGATCGAAGTGTTCACCACCCGCATCGACACGATCTTCGGCGCGACCTTCATGATGCTCGCACCGGAACACGGCCTGGTGACGACGTTCGCGAAGGAGTCGGAAGACGAGCAGGCCTTCATGGAGAAGGCGCAGCGCTTCCGCTCCCAGGATCGCGCAGGGCGCCTGACAGGGGAAGTCGCGAAGGAAGGCTTCTTTACCGGGCGATTTGCGATCAACCCGTATACGAACAAGCCGATTCCGATCTGGGTGGCAAACTACGTGCTGGGTGAGTACGGCACTGGCGCCGTCATGGGTGTGCCGGCCCACGACGACCGCGATCGTGACTTCGCGGTGAAGTACGACCTGCCCATCGTCGACGTCATCCAGTCGGCTTCCGGTGAGGTCGTCGGGGCGAATACTGAAGGCAGTGTGCTCTTCAACTCTGGCAAGTACGACGGCATGACGTGCGATGCGGCGCAGCGCGCCCTCATCGAGGATGCCGAGGAGCGCGGCATCGGTCAGGGCACGGTGCAATACCGGCTCAAGGACTGGGGCATCTCGCGCCAGCGGTACTGGGGCACGCCGATCCCGATGATCCACTGCCCGATCGACGGCATCGTGCCGGTGCCGGACGATCAGCTGCCGGTTGAATTGCCGAAGGTTGCCGAGTTCACCGGCCGCGGCGACTCGCCGCTGGCCAGCGTGCCCGAGTTCGTGAACGTGACGTGTCCGAAGTGCGGCGGTCCGGCCAGGCGCGAAACCGACACGATGGACACGTTCGTGGATTCGTCGTGGTACTTCTACCGGTTCGCCGACGCGCACAACGATCAGCTGCCGTTCGACCCAAAGAAGGTCGGCTACTGGTGCCCGGTCGATTTCTACAGCGGCGGCATCGAGCACGCAATCCTGCACCTGATCTACTCGCGCTTCTTCTCGCGGGTGTTCCACGACCTCGGCATGATCGAGCACACCGAGCCCTTCACGCATCTGCTGACGCAGGGCATGGTGCTGAAGGACGGCGCCGTGATGTCGAAGTCGAAGGGCAACGTCGTCGATCCGGACTCGATGATCCAAAAGTACGGCTCCGATGCGCTGCGCCTCTACGTGATGTTCGTGGCCCCGCCCGAGAAGGAAGTCGAGTGGACCGACAGCGGGCTGGAGGGCAGCTTCCGCTTCCTCGCCCGCGTGTGGCGCGCCGCCGATCAGTGGCGGGAGGAGGCGGTGGCCGCGGCCGGCCCCATCGACCAAGCCTCGCTCACACCGGCCGAGCGCGCGCTGCGACGCAAGACGCACGACACGATCCGCCGCGTGACCATGGACATCGACGTGCGCCAGCAGATGAACACCGCCGTGTCGGCGATGATGGAGCTGGTCAATGAGCTCTACGCGTTCACAGATAAAGGCGAGCGATCGGCGCAGGCGCCGAAGGTGGCGCGCGAGGCGATTGAATCGCTGATTTCGATGCTCTCGCCGTTCGCGCCGCACACCATGGAAGAGCTGTGGGAGATGTACGGCCACCGCGAGGGCCTGATCACGGCACGCTGGCCGCAGTTCGACGCCGAGGTGGCCAAGGCAGAAGAACTGGAGATCCCGGTGCAGGTCAACGGTAAACTGCGAGGCGTGGTCCATGTGGCGCCTGGCATCGCCGATGCCGAGCTGGAGAAGATCGCCCTGGCCGATGCCAACGTGCAGGCGCACATCGCCGGGAAGACGGTGAAGAAGGTCGTGATCGTCAAAGGCCGCCTCGTGTCGATTGTCGTCGGATAAGGAGACGCTTCTGCCGAGGACACGGAGAAGTACGGAGGGCACGGAGAGTGAGACGGCGTGAGTTTTTCGGTGTGGTGCCGGCGATCGCCGCTGCCGTGGGCGCGGCGTCATGCGGCTATGCGCTGGCGGGGCGAGGTTCGTTCCTGCCGGACTACATCCGCGTGCTCGGCATTCCGATGTTCGGCAACACCACCCCGTACCAAGCAGTCGAGCAGATGTTCACCCAGAAGGTCCGGCTGGAGTTCCAAAGCAGCCGGCGTTACACCGTGGTGCCGACCGACCAGGGCGCCGACGGCGTGGTGCGCGGCGAGATCAGCGCGATTTCGCTGCAGCCGGTCAGCCTGACCGACGCACAGCTGGCCTCGCGCTATCGCGTCACCGTGGTGGTGAAGATCGCGTTCGAGGACGTGAAGGCGCAAAAGGTGCTGTGGGAGAATCCGGCGCTGTCGTTCTCCGATGAATACGAACTGGCGAGCCCCTCGTCAGGCGGCGACGTATCGGCCTTCGTCGGCACCGAGCGAGTGGCGGTTGACCGGATGTCCACGGACTTTGCGCGGTCGGTCGTCAGCGCGATTCTCGAGGCGTTCTAGCAGCAATCAGCAATCGGCAATCAGCAAATCAGCAATCGGCAATCAGCAATCAGGACACGGAGACACGGAGAGCGAATGTCGACGCCCCTGGAAGTGCGCAAACAGATCAAGACAGGGAAGGCCGCACCAATCTACGTGCTCGGGGGCGACGATTTGCAATCGCGTCACGACCTCGCCCTCGAGTTTGCCAATCTCGTCGAGGAGGGCTTGCAGGCGTTCAACGTCGAAAGCTTTTACGCCAACGAAGCGACGAATGCGCCCGGGCGCGATCAGTTGATCGGGGCGTTGTTGTCGACCGCCCGCACGCTGCCGATGATGGCGTCCAGGCGCGTGGTGATCGTTCACGAGTCGGAGCGCCTGCTCGCGCCGAGGCGCGGCAAGGACGACGAAGAAGGTCTGGACTTCGCGCCGGCGAAGAAGGGAAAGCGTGGTGCCACGCCGGCCGAGGAGCTCGAGGCCTACGTGGAGAACCCAGAGCCGATGACAACACTCGTGTTCGTCGCCGGGTCGCTCGATGCCAACCGGCGCATCGTCAAGCTGCTGCACAAGCATGCCGATTGGGTGGACTGCGGTACGCTGGCCACGCCGCGCGACGCCGCGGCCTGGATCCAGAAGCGGCTCGAGAAGGACGAGATGACGATCGATCCGAAGGCGCTCAACCTGCTGCTGCAGACGACCGGGCTGAGCCTGGGACGCGTTCGCGTCGAGATCGAGAAGCTGGTGCTGTATGCGGCCGGCGAGTCCATCCTCACGCCGCAGTACGTCAAGGATCTGGTCATTCCGGAGAACGAATCGGAAGGTGTCTTTGCGTTGATCGAGGCGGTGCGAAACTCAAATGGCCCGCGCGCGCTCCTCGAAATTTCCGCGCTCATCGACGCCGGCGTGCAGCCGCCGTTGATCCTGGGCCAACTGCGCGCGGCCGCGATTCAACTGCGGCCGGATGCGCGCGTGCGAAACGGGCTCGAGGCGGTGCTGCGCACCGACGTCGCGATCAAGTCGTCGGCGGGCACCCCGCAGCACCTGCTGGAGTGCCTGGCGGTGGAACTGTGTGCCAGATAGCCCCCGGCTTTAGCCGGGGGTTCTTCGCCCTCAGCCGGGGTTCCCCTCCAGCCTGGGATCCCCCGCCTAAAGGCGGCGGCTATTCGACCCGTAACGCCTGGACGGGATCCTCGCCGGCCGCACGACGGGCGGGGATGTAACACGCAATCGCGGCGATCGTCAGCATCAGCAGCGCGGCGCCGCCGATCGCCAGCGGATCCGTCGGCGCGACGCTGAACAGGAACCCCTGCAGCAGGCGCGACCCGCCCAGGACACCGACCAACCCGACGCCCACCCCGACGGCGGACACCGTCAATCCGCGAGAGACGACCATTCGCAGGATGTCGAGCCACGCTGCGCCGAGCGCCATGCGTACGCCGATCTCTCGACGATATTGCGACACGATCGTGCTGAGCACCCCGTAGAGGCCAGCCGCTGCCAATAACATCGCGAGTGCCGCAAACCCGGTTAGCACGATCAGCGCGAAGCGGCGCGTGATGAGCGTCCGCGCGACCAGCTCGTCGAGCGTCGCCGTACGGTAAAAGGTTTGCAGCGGATCAATCGCCCAGATTTCACGCTTGGCCGTTTCGACGAGCGTCGCCGGATCGACGCTGGTGCGCGCCACGAGCGTGATCGATCCCGTCGGTGACTGCGCGAAGGGGACCAGCACTTCGGCGCGCGGCGCCTGATCGAGACGCTCGTGACGGGCCGCGGGAATGACGCCGACAATCTCGAACTGGACCGGTTTCCCCTGGCGGCGCATTTCCAGTCGCTGGCCGACCGGCTCGACACCGCGCAGATACCTGGCCGCGAAGGCTTCGCTGATCACGGCCACGCGCGGCGACGTCGGGCCATCGCGCTGATCGATCAGCCGGCCTTTCAGCGCAGGAATGCCAAGCGCGTTGAAGTAGTCTGGCGTCGCCACGTTGTACGACGCGCGGATCTCGTCACCCGGTGTGGGAGGCGGTTGATCGAGCAACCGCATCTCCCCCTGGATGTCGATGTTCGCCTCGATGAACGGCATCGCCTGTACCGCGCCCACCGCTTGCACGCCGGGAATCGACGCGACCTTGGCGCTGACGCGATCGTAGAAGCTCCGCAACGCCACCGGACCGATGTTGCGGTCCCAGGCGAACATCTGCATCACCATGACGCTGTGACGAGTGAAGCCGGTGTCGACGTTGAGCAGGTTCACGAAGCTGCGCAGCAGCAGGCCTGTGCCTGACACGAGCATCAGCGCCAGCGCGACTTCCGCGATCACCAGTGCGGAGCGAAGGTGCCGCTGGGATCGATCGCCGGTCATCGTTCGATGTCCAGGCGACTGCAACCCCACGCCCGACAGCCGCAG
>JALDXK010000253.1:0-8129 GCA_032155105.1 Acidobacteriota bacterium | reverse complement strand
CGCTTCCATTCACCCTCGCGGACCACCTGCTGCAGGTGCTTCCGCGAGGGGTCGTACATGTTGAGGAAGTTTGAGGTCGCGCCCAGCCCGCCGTAGCTGCCCCGCTTCTTGCGGTAGTAAATCCAGCCGCTGTCCTCGGCGTAACCAAGAAAGCGATGCAGCACGTACAACCCGGCCGCCGCCAACGCGATGGTTGTTGCCGTGTCCATGATGCTTACGTCTGTGCCTTCTGTAGCCCTGGTGTTTCTGCGCGTTCTGTGGCCCCCGGTGTTTCTGCGCCTTCCATGGCTCCGATGCTAGCATTGGCCGAGGTATGCGGACTCGACCGCTGATTCTTGCCCTCGTGCTGGCCGCCATCTGCGCGGCGATGCCTGCGGCGCAACCGGCGGCGCGGCGGTCCACCACGATTACGGCGCTGCGTGCCTACCCCAGCTTCTATCACCAGCAGACCGTGCTCGTGATCGGCGACGTCAAGGGCACGGAAGACCGGGCCACCATCAGTACCGAAGAAGGCGCGATCAGGCTGGTGGCTCGCGAGGCGCCGCGCGAAGGCCGCGTCGAGGCGCGCGGGCAGTTCCTCGACATCGGCCGCATGTCGCAGGACGATCCACGCCTCATTCCGCACAACTTGCTCGAGCGCGTGCGCACCGCCTACGGCGACCGCTGGCCGAAGCCCGGCGAGGAGCTCGTCCTCGTGCTTGGCAACTCGGTGCCGCCGCCGTCGGCCACCGACGTCACCTCGCCGCCGCTACGCGCGCTGGCGATGGAACCGGCGCGGTTCGACAACCAGAAGGTCACGATCGTCGGCCAGTTCCGCGGCCGTAACCTGTTCGGCGACCTGCCGGAAGCCCCGGCGCAGAATCGCCACCAGTTCGTGCTGCGCTCCGGCGACGCGGCGGTGTGGGTAATGGGCCTGCAACCGCGCGGCAAGGACTTCAACTTCGATCCCACCAAGCGCATCGACTCGGGGCGCTGGGTGAAAGTGGCAGGGACGGTGAAGACCGCGAAAGGATTGACGTGGCTCGACGGCACGACGATCGAGCTGGCGCCCGAACCGCAGGAAACCACCGAGGTCGAGATCGACGTCGCGCCGCCGCCGCCCGTGGAGGTGTTGTTCACCGCGCCCGCCGAGGGTGAGGCCGATGTACGCCTCACCGAGCGGATTCGCATGCAGCTGTCGCGCGATCTCAATCCAGAGACGCTGACAGATCGCATCCGCATCACCTACGCGTCGGCTGATTCGCGCGAACGCGGCGAGCCGCAAGCACCCGGCGTGGAGTTCACGACGCTCTACACCAAGGAGAACCGCTCGCTGGAGATTCGCCCGGTGCAGCCACTCGAGCGGTTTCGATTGGTAACGGTTGAGTTCCTGCCAGGCGTGAAGGGCACCGACGGCGGCGACATGACGCCGTTCAAGTTGACCTTCACGACCGGGGGTGCTTAGGCCACCGACTAACGCCGATGGGTCGCCGATTATTTCAGCGACCGTCTAGGGAATGATCCTGAAGCCGTAGCTCACCAACTCCGTCGTCCCAGCCTTCGTCAGCGCCAGTTCCACCACGTACTCGCCGGCCGCGAGCGGCGCGAGCATCATGTCGCCGACCACGAGCTGCCGGCCCTTGTCGTCGGTGCGCGTCGAGACATTCACCACCACCTGCAGCGGCTGCCCTTCACGGGTCAGCAACCGTCCCGTGGCGGTCACGCCGTCACCAACTGTCGGCACTTCGATGCGGAGACGCTCGATGCGACGGAAGCGCGGATCGGCGGTCGCCACGTACGCGAGGCCCGTACTGGGTCCACGTCGAAGCGCCAACGCCCCCGTCCCGATCGACACCGTGTCTGGCGGCACCGTGGCGAACGTCGTCACCTGGAGCGGCACCCGCCCGCCGCGCGGCGTCAGCTCGGCTCGCACGGAATAGCGGCCCGCCGGCAACGGCTGCTCGGCGCCATCGACCGTGAGGCTCCGTTGTCCCGGCTCGAGCGACAACGTGACCATTTGCGCCGTCCCGACATCTTTCGCACCCAATGCGCGCTCGGGCTCGAACGTCACCTTCACGGTACCGCCGGAGATCCACTCGGGCCGCTTCGCGGTGAGTGGGTCGAGTTCGATGATGGCGCGGATCGTGCCGGGGGCGCCGGCGGCCTGCACGCGCACGGGCAGATTGCCGCGGGCCGGCGCGATCGCGTCCAGCGCACGCGTCACCGTGGGCGGCGGCACGTTCTTTCCAGCCACGGTCGTGCTCGCCATGCCGGCAGCGCGGGCTTCCGATTCGGTGGGCGCGAGATACCCGGGCCGCGCGCGCACCTCGGCATCCTGCCGGTTGACCTCCACGCGGATGCGGCGGAACCGGCCGTCCAGCTTCGCATTGCTCGAGTAGTAACTCATCAGGTAGTACGACCCGATATCGGAGAGGATTTTCTGCAGCGCGCGCGACACGTCGTTGGTGTCGAGCACCACCTCGCCGTCGGTCTGCAGGGCCATCATCCGGAGATCGTCGTAGCGGTCGCGAAGGAGCGCGGCATCCACCGAGGGCGGCAGGTCCCAGTTGATTGGCTGGTCGAACACGACGAGACCGCGCGCATCGATGGGATAGAAGCTGACGTTGGCGCGGTTGGCGCGCTGCAGCAGCTCGCGGAACTTGAACTCGTGGTCGTTATACGAGAGACGGGTCGCCTGACGGTTGCAGGCCTCCATGGATTCCCCGCCGCTTTGCGGATCCGGGCTGGCAGGCGTGCGCAGGCCGCCCGTGCGTGGATCGGTGCCGACCCGCTCCGGTCCGGCATCCGGAATGATCTTGAGCAGGTCCTGATCCGGACGATAGAGCGGCCACCCTTCGGTGAAGATCAGCACGAACTTCCTCTCCGGGCGAAGGCCGTCGAGATGGGTGACGAGTCCCTCGAGTGCGTCGAGCGTCGCTTCCTCGCGCAGCCGCATGATGAACGGCAACGATCTGTCGGCGTAGCACGAGTACAGCGCCTCCTCCTGCGGGGTTTGTGGCAGGCCCGCCCGCGTCGTATCGCGCTTTCCCCAAATCCAGTTGTCGACAATCATCCGCTCGATGCCCGACGTGCGCCGGCCATACGAGACCGACGATGGCGACAGCTGAGGGGTCATGACCCCGATCAGGTCGTCGGGACCAATCATCCGCTCGAGCAGATCGATGATCGGTTTCTGGGCACGGTAGGAACCCGACAACGACACGCGCATCTCGTCGAGGAACAGCGTGAACACGCGCGTGGCGTCGGCGACCTCCTGCCGCATGTCGCTCACGTTGGTCGCATCGGGGGTCCGCTCGGACTGCGGGACCGGCGCCCGCGCGGTCACCAGCTGGAAGTCTTCAATCTTTTGTAACTTATCGTCTTCGAAAACCTGGAAGTCCTCGGCCTTGAGGTCGGTGATCGCCTGGCCTTTGAGGGACACGTACGCATCAACGCGGACCAGGTTCGTGCCGGCGCGGAACCGCGGCAGCTGTTCGTCCCGTTCCTGTCCCTGTGCAATCAGGAGGATTGGAACCGCAAAAACGAGCAATGCAGTCCTGGCAAGCATGGCCCAAGCTTACTCCGGGCCGCGCTGAAGGGCGAGCGGCCCGCCCGAGTCGGAGGGCCCGCCCTGAGCGAGGTATTCGGTTTCCGAAGTAAACCGAATACCGAGTCGAAGGGTATGATCATCAGACACATGTCTGGTGCGCAGGGAGAAAGTACCGTCGAGCAGACGGACGTCGGCAGCTATTTCGTCGCCAATTACCCACCGTTTTCGACGTGGACTGCCGCGGGCATCAAGGATGCCCACGTCGCCCTGAGCGAGCGCCGCGAGTCCGGAGCACTCGGATCGCAAGTCGAAGGGAGCGAGCGGCCCCTCGGCTTGTACCTGCACATTCCCTTTTGCCGGAAGCGCTGCCACTTCTGCTACTTCAGGGTCTACACCGACAAGAATGCGCGCGAGGTGGAGCAGTATCTCGACCTGCTCGCGCGCGAATGGGTCCTCTACGCCGAGACGCCGGCGGTGCGGGGCCGCGGCTTCGACTTCGTCTACTTCGGCGGCGGGACGCCCTCGTTCCTGTCGACGAAGCAACTGAAGGGACTCGTCTCGCACCTGAACGCAAACGGCGAGTGGAACCAGGCGCAGGAGATCACCTTCGAGTGCGAGCCCGGCACGCTCACCGAGGCGAAGCTGGCGGCGATTCGCGAGATGGGCGTCACGCGACTGAGCCTGGGTGTCGAGAACTTCAGCGATCGCATTCTCGAGTTGAACGGCCGCGCGCATCGCTCGCCAGAGATCGGGCGCGCCTATGATGCCGCACGGGCGCTGGGCTTCCCGCAGATCAACATCGATCTCATCGCCGGTATGCTCGGCGAGACCGACGACAACTGGCGCGACTGCATCGAGCGGACGCTGGCCATGTCGCCCGACAGCATCACCATCTACCAGATGGAGCTGCCCTACAACACGACGATCAGCGGCGACCTGCTCAAGGGCACCGGCCAGTTCGCCGACACGGTGGCCAACTGGGCCACCAAGCGGCGCTGGGTGGACGAAGCCTTCGCAGCGCTCGAGCGCGCCGGCTATCACGTCGGCAGCGCCTACACCGCGGTGAAGAATCCCGCGAAGACGAAATTCGTATATCGCGATCGCCTGTGGGAGGGTGCCGACCTGCTCGGTCTCGGCGTGGCCTCGTTCGGACACATCAACGGCGTGCACGTTCAGAACCTCGATACCTGGCCGAAGTACCAGGACGCCATCGAGCGCGGCGACATTCCGCTCGGCCGCGCCTACCGGCCCACCACCGAGGAACGCATGATTCGCGAGTTCGTGCTGCAGTTGAAGCGCGGGTCGAACCGTCCGTCCTACTTCGCGCAGAAGTACGGCGTCGACGTGCTGCGTCGCTTCCACGACGCGCTCGCGACGCTGAAGCGCGATGGGTTTCTTGCCGAGCTGAGCGCCGATCGCATTGCGCTCACGCGCGACGCCCTGCTGCGCGTCGACGTGTTGCTGCCGCGTTTCTTCCTGCCGCAGCACACGGGCATCCGATACACGTAGACGTCGTTTTTAATTTTTAACTTTTAATTTTTAACTGATGCCGATCTCTCCTGAATACGATGTCGTTGTCATTGGGGGCGGCCCGGCCGGATCGACCACCGCCACTATCCTGGCGCAGGGCGGACTCAAGGTCGGCCTCTTCGAGCGCGAGAAGTTCCCCCGCTTCCACATCGGCGAATCGCTGATCCCCGAAACCTACTGGGTGCTGAAGCGGCTGAACATGCTCGAGAAGATGCAGCGCAGCCACTTCGTCAGGAAGCACAGCGTCCAGTTCGTCAACGCGCACGGCAAGGAATCGGCGCCGTTCTACTTCTGGGACAACAAGCCGCACGAGTGCTCGCAGACCTGGCAGGTGGTGCGCAGCGAGTTCGACCAGATGCTGCTCGACAATGCCCGCGAGCACGGCGTCGACGCCCACGACGGCACCCACGTCGTCGAGGTCCTCTTCGACCGCGCGGAGCACGGTCAGGACAAGGCTGTCGGCGTGGCGATCAAGCAGGACGGCCAGCGCAAGGATATCCGCGCCAAGGTGGTCGTCGATGCCAGCGGGCAGGCCGCGATGCTGATGAACCGCATGAAGCTGCGCGTATGGGATCCGGTCCTGAACAAGGGCGCGATCTGGACCTACTGGGAAGGCGCCTACCGCGACACCGGCCGGGACGAAGGCGCCACCATGGTGCTGCAAACGCCCGGCAGGGACGGCTGGTTCTGGTACATCCCGCAGCACGACAACATCGTGTCGGTGGGTGTCGTCGCGCCGTTCGATTACCTGTTCAAGGGACGCAAGGGTGATCACGAGGCCACCTATTTCGAAGAGGTCGAGAAAACGCCTGCGGTGAAGAAGCGCATTGCCGGCGCGAAGCGGGCCACCGGGTTCTTCGCGACGCGCGATTATTCGTATCGATCGACGCGCGTGGCCGGCAACAGCTGGGTGCTGGTCGGCGACGCGTTCGGGTTTCTCGACCCGCTCTACTCGTCCGGCGTGCTGCTGGCGCTCAAGTCCGGGGAACTTGCGGCGGACGCAATCATCGACGGATTGAAGAAGGGCGACACCAGCGAAGCGCAACTCGGCCGTTGGGGCGACAACTTCAACCAGGGCGTCGATCGCATGCGCCGGCTGGTGTGTGAGTACTACGACGGCTTCAGCTTCGGCAATTTCGTCCGCAACTTCCCGGAGCTGCGCAACACCGTGACGGACCTGCTGATCGGCGACCTGTTCGAAGACAAGGTCGACACGGTCTGGAAGCCGATGGAGTCGCTCTACCCTTCGGACAAGAAGCGGCTCACGACCTGGCGTGAAGGCGCCACGCCCGAGCAGGCGGCGCACAAGGCCAACGAGCTGGTGCTGCCGAAAGACTTACGCCTCGGCATATAGACTGCGCACAGCTTGCCGAATATCTATAAGCGCCGGGTGGAATTTGCCGAGACCGATATGGCCGGCCAGGTCCACTTCTCGAATTTCTTCCGCTACATGGAGGAAGCCGAGCACGCGATCTGGCGAAAGGCCGGCATGCGAATCGCCGCCGAGGGACGCGAGCACCAGTGGCCGCGCATCTCGGCACAGTGCGATTTCAAGAGTCGCTTGAGAGTGGACGATGAATTCGAAGTGCGGACGGAGATGGCCAAGGTCAGCCCACGCACCATTCAGTGGGCGCACACGCTGATGCGCGGCGACACGCTCGTCGCGTCGGGCACGGTCACGGCAGTGTGCGTGAAGGAACAGGCAGACGGCTCGATCAAGGCGGTCGAAATTCCCGACGAGATCCTTGGCCGGTTGAAAAACGCGCTTTTATAGCCCCCGCCTTCAGGCGGGGGTCGGCTCCGCCCTCAACCACTTCCAGATCTTCCTCACCACGACCACGATCATCAGCACGATCACGATGCTGACGCCGAGCGCAATCAGGGGGAACTTCAG
This sequence comes from Acidobacteriota bacterium, assembly GCA_032155105.1. Taxonomy (GTDB): domain Bacteria; phylum Acidobacteriota; class Vicinamibacteria; order Vicinamibacterales; family UBA2999; genus 12-FULL-67-14b. The sequence continues at coordinate 1,176 of JALDXK010000253.1, read as the reverse complement.
CGTGATCACGCTGAGGCCAATCACGAAGGCATCTCCGGCGAGGCTGAGGAACCAGTTGCTGAATGGCTCGGGGCTGGCGTTGGCGGCCACGCGAGTGCCCGCCTTGGTGACGTGGCTGCCCGCCGCCACGGTGCCGCCGAGCAGGGCGACCACCGCCTGCATGCCTGGCGAGACATCGCCGATCGACGCCACGGCAATCAGCGCGCCGCCAATCGGGCGAATCAGGGTGTGGACGGAATCCCAGAGCGAATCGACCCACGGGATCTTGTCGGCGACGAACTCCACCACGTAGAGCACGCCGGCGAACCCGATGATCCACGGGTTGTCGAACACCTTGAACTGGTCAGGCAGGTCAACCCATCCGTAGCGCGACGCCAGGCCGAGGATGGCGACGGTCGCGTACAGGTTCACGCCTGCCGCAAGCGAGAAACCGAACGTTCGACCCAGGGTCGCCAGCCACTCCATGGTTCAAGCCCTCAAGTCCTCGATCCTCTTGCGCACGACGTCGATCAGCGCATCGCGATCGTCCAGCGAGTAGCCCGCGGTTTCCACCGGCTCGCCGATGCGCACGTCCACCATCACCGGACGCACAAACCAGCTCCCCTTCTGCATCGCGGCGCGACCGCCGCCGACCGCCACCGGCACGATCGGCGCCTGCGCCTTGATCGCCATGATGAAGCCGCCCTTCTTGAATGGCAAGAGCTCCCTTGTGCGGCTGAGGGTGCCCTCCGGGAAGATCAGGAAGCTGTTGCCCTGGCGAATCGATGCGGCGGCGTCTTCGATCGAGGCCATCGACGCCTCCCGCCGCTCACGTTCCACTGGGACGAAGCCGCCGGCCACCATCACCTTGCCGAGGATCGGCAGCTTCTTCAGTTCGGCCTTGAACAGGACGTGGAGGCGCTTGTGGAGCGCCTGGAACAGCACGGGCGGATCGACGTTGCTTTCGTGGTTCGAGCAGAACACGACCGCGCGGCCTTTCGGCACGTGCTCGCGCCCGCGCACACGGTAGCGGATGCCCGAGAGCGACAGCGCGAGGCCGACGCCAATGTGACCGAGGAAATAGAGGATGCCCTTGATCTTGAATGGCACGCCGATCAGCAGGCCGATGGGACCGGCGATCAGTACGTAGAGGGACACGACGATGTAGGTGAGTACAGAGCGAAGGGGGGGGGGGGG
>JALDXK010000252.1:0-8136 GCA_032155105.1 Acidobacteriota bacterium | reverse complement strand
CTGTGGAATCACGGGGTCTGCCCCCGACAACACTTTCAAGAAGAACGTCTTGGAGGGCAACGTGACGGATCTTTGTTACTAGCGGCGAGCACAGATCCGCTAGTACCCGAGTCCTTACGGCACCCGGCGCCAGGACTTGTCCGGGTTGTAGACGGTCATCTTTCGAGCCGCCGCGTCCGTTCCAGGGCCCAGGTCGGCTTCATGGACGATGCCGTCTTGATTGACCACGAACGTCATCACGCCGGTGACGTCGTACTGAGCCGGCCAGGCGACCAGCGCAAAGCCGCCAGACATCAGGCCCTTGACTATGTACGGCTTCGCTCCTCCCGGAACGGCCGATCCCTGCGCGGTCAGAATCTTGAAGTAGTAGCCGTGAAAGGGTGACGGCTGCGAGGCATCGCCGCCGACGGCGCGGCCTTCTGTAGCCGCCTGCGCCACGAGATCGCCGAGCGGGCTTCGCCCTGAACCCGCTTTGGTGGGCCAGTACAAGCCGTTCTCCTTGCCGGAATCGCTGGAGAATTTCGTGGCGTGCACGCCGGCAGGGTTGCCGTCATGTGCCTGTTCCGCATAGCGTCGTTGCGCGGTGACGTACGCATGCACCGTGGCGATGGCGGCCAGTTCGTTGCGCCCGATCCGCCGTGCGATCACTTCCTCGGCGCCCGCCGCTGTGTCGAAGCGCCAACCGCCCTCCTCCCTCACCAGCGGCACCGGAAACGGCCAGTCTTCATTGCCGATCACGAGCGTCTTGCGATTCGGACCCGCGTCTTCGAGATGCCACTGCTCGGCCACCGCGACGGTGAAGACGCGGCGGTTCTGCCGCGCCGTCGCGGGATCGGAAGATTCGATCAACTCCTTGCCGTCCGCCCCGAGCATCGCCACGAGATCGGACACCTGGCCCGCCTTGACCGTCTCGATGAACGCCTTGACGGCATCTTCTGGTGAGGCGAACTGCCGCGCCGCCTGCGCCGACGAATGGCTCGACAACGTCGGAGCCGCCATCAACGCGCACGTGCACCACACCGCAAGACTCCGCCAGGTAACTCTGCGGACCTCGCTCGATCGATTCGTCGTGTTCATCTTGGAACCCTCTCGGAGCACGCCTATCTGTGTCTAATCGGTGTCTAATCGGTGGCTCAGCGCCGGCGCCCGCCGCCGCCACGTGAGCCGCCGCCACGCGAGGCGCCTCCGCTGCTGCTGCGGCTTTGCTGCCCCCGAGCGCTCGCGGCGCGCTGAGAAGAGCCGCTCGAATAGCCCGAGAACGCGTCCGAGTTGGCTCGTTGAGTAGACGGCTCAGGGCGGGTTCCGCTGCTGTAGCCGCGAGCGTCTGCGGTTCTCGTCGGCGTGCGCGTGCTCGCGCTCTGTGTCGAGGCGCTATCGGCCTGGGGCGTCCGCTCGGCTCGCTGCGTTTGCGTCTGGGTTGCCCGTTCGGCTCGCTGAGCCTGGGCCTCCGGCCGGTTTTCCTGACGGTTCTGTTGACGGTCCGTGCGTTGCTCCGACGTATTCTCCCGGCGGTCCGTACGTTGCTCCTGGGTGTTCTCGACGCGGTCCGACCGGTTCTCCCGCTGGTCCTCGAGCCGATCGCTGCGATCCTCCACGAGGTCTTCGCGGTGATCCATCCAATCCTCGCGCGCATCTTCGCGATGGTCGTAGTAGTCGTCCCACGCATCGTTGTACATGTAGCCGCCGCCGTGCCATCCATATGGGCCGTAGTAGTAGTGGTTGTCCATGGCGGCGCCAATCGCGATGCCGGCGGTGAACCCGATGAGACCCGCCGCAATCGCCTCTGCCGCGTCGTCGTCGTCCTCCTCCTGGATGATCACGGTGGTGCTGGGCGCCTGCGTGTAGACGACCTCGGTGTTGTATTGCGGCACGTACACAATCTGCGGATTGGTGGGCTCGATGACGATGACCTGCTCACCGGAAGAGGTCTTCTTCGTCTGGACCTCCTGCTGAGGCGTGCTCTTGAGGGTGCCGACGCTCTGCGCCTGTTTCCTCAGCTCTTGGATGGTGGCAAATACCGCGCTGCGATCGGTTGCGAACGTCTGGCCCAGCACCCGCGTCCAGGCGATTTGCTCCGCCATGTAGGACACAACTTTCGGGAAGAGAACCAGGGCCACGAAACTCGCCTCGAATCCCGCTCTCACCGCGGCGTCTTGAAGCTGTGTCCCTTTCAGTTTCGCATTGGACTTCAGCCACGTGTTGAGCTCGGTGACCTTCGACGGGTTTTCCGCGCTCATCAATATCTGGGCGAGAAGTTGATCGGGATAGAGCGCGATCGGAGCGAGCAGCTGATCGAGGGCGCCCGTGAGTGGCTGCGCGGTTTGCTTGGGCTCCGGCGACCCGCACGCCACGAGCAACACCACCGCCGCGGCGATTGTCTGTTTGCTCATACAGGCACCACATGAGCACGTGTCATGCCAGACGCGGCGTCGGACGCGGGCTGCTAAGCGATTGATTCAGAAGGAATTGCGCCGTCGTTCGCTGCGGCATTTTCGTGGGAGCCTCCGAAGGGCCGGAGGGAATCGTTCAGGAACCGGGTTGCGGTAGGCTAACGGTAGCCTCATTTCCAGAACGGAGTGCGATATATGGGCGTGGATCTCTGGCAGGAATTCGGTTGGAGAGAACCCGACGAGCCCGGGCCGCAAACCGAGAGCGCGATCGAGCGTGGGTTTCGCCATACCGAAAAGGTGGACGAAGAGTTGGGCCACTCGGAGAGCCTCGATCCGGACGACGTCGGCGACATTGCCGACGAGGGCACCGCGGCTAGCGCCCGCGCTCACGCGCGAGCGTGACGTGGTCTCCCGTCAGCGCCTCGTGGCCTTCGTGCTGCGGCCGTTCTGATGCAACACCAGCGAGCTGCCGTCGGCGGCAAACTCGATCTGCGCGTCTACCACCTTCAGGAAGAACAGCGTCTCGGACTGCGGGAAAATCGGGAGGCGGCCCTGGCCGGTGAGCTGCCCCATCAAGCCGTCGCCTTCGAGGGTGATCGTCATCACCGCATTGGGCCCCAGTTCGTACGCGCCGACATATTTGGCGAGCGTGGCGGCCGGCACGGTGATCGTCTTGCGTTCCGTCGTCAACGTCACGCTGTCGCCGTGCATCAGGGCGCCGAGCTGCCCGGCCAGCGTGCTCGGCACCAGGCCATTCACGTTCGACAGCACGATCACGACCGTCCGTGAGTCCGGATAGTACGCCAGGTGCGTATTGAAGCCGTCGATGCCGCCGCCGTGGGCAATGACGCGGCGTCCATTGACCAGCGCCGACGTCAGGCCCAGCGCGTAGTCGTTCTTGAACGGCGCGATCATCCGGTCGAGCGAGACCTTCGACACGATTTTGCCGGCAAACAACGCCTGCTCCCACTTCAACAAGTCGTGCGTCGTCGAGTACAGGGCGCCGGCCGCGTGCGGGATCGACATGTGCAGGTAGCCGGCGTTGGTGTAGCCCGCCGCTGTCCGCACGTAACCGCTGGCGCGGCGCTTGATGATCGCCGAGTTCGAATCGTAGCCGGAGTCGGTCATCCCGGCCGGCGTGAACAGGTTGTCGGTCACGAACTTCTCGTAGGTCTGCCCGCTGGCCTTCTCGATGATCGCGCCCAGTACCAGGTAGCCGGAATTGCTGTAACTCATCTTCTCGCCCGGACCGAAGTCGAGCGGCCGATCGCGAAACGCCGTGACCGACGCGTCCGCGGAGCGCGCGCTCAGCTTGACGGTGTTGTAGTCGGGCCACGAGGTGAAGTTGGGAATCCCCGCGGTGTGCGTGAGCAGGTTGAAGATGGTGATCCGATCCCACGCCATCGGCGAGTCGGGAAGATAGCTCTTCACCCGATCGTCGAGCTTCAACTTGCCGCGCTCTTCCAGCAGCAGGATTGCCGCCGCCGTGAACTGCTTGGTGATCGACCCGAGCCTGAACTTCGTTGTGGTGGTGTTCGGGACGTCCCACTCGACGTTGGCCATGCCGGAGGCCTTGTCGACGATCACGGCGCCATCGCGCGCCACGAGGACGGTGCCCATGAAGGTGCCGGCCGACACGTAGCTCTGAATCACCTGGTCCATCCGCGCGGTGTCCTGCGCGGAAGCGGCGACGGCGGCAAACAGGACGGCCGAGTGCGCGAGCGTGGCGAGTCGTGTCATGGGGGAGTTATACACTAACGGGCCGATGCTCCCGCACCTGCTGCTGGCTGCTGCGCTTTTCGTGACGCAGTCGAATCCGATTCGCATTCTCTTCATCGGCAACAGCCTGACCTATGCCAACGACCTGCCGGCGATGGTGTGCGCGATGGCGCGGTCCACGGGACGGCAGGCGACCTGCGAGAGCGTGGCCAAGCCAGACTACGGCCTCGAAGAACACTGGAATGATCGGGAGGCTCGCCACGCCATCGCGCGTGGCTGGGATGTCGTGGTGCTGCAGCAAGGACCGTCTGCATTGCCCGAGTCCCGCAGGCTGTTGATCGCATACACGCGCCGCTTTGACGCCGAGATCAAGAAGGCCGGTGCACGCACGGCGCTCTACATGGTGTGGCCCTCGCGCGACCGGCGTGGCGACTTCCCAGCGGTGAGCCAGTCGTATGCAGCCGCCGCCAAAGAGGTGAAGGGCATGCTGCTTCCAGCGGGTGAGGCGTGGCGCGCGGCATGGGCGACCGACGCGGGGCTCCCGCTATACGGGCCGGATGGGTTTCATCCATCGCCGATCGGCAGTTACCTGGCGGCGCTGGTGATTTATGAGCAGATCTTCGCCTCACCGCCACCGGCTGCGCCCGTGCCCGCAGCTGCACAGCACGTCGCGGACGAGCTGAGGCGCGTTGCGCACGAAACCGTCGTGAAATTCACATCACGCTGAATCGCTTTGAATTCCCAATGGTTGAGCTTAGGATTACCGCGGAGGCCATCGTGTTCATGACGAAAGAGACACCGGGGTTGATGAAGCTCACGATCAGCGCGATGTGCGCCGTGCTCTTCGGCGGCGGGGTCGCGCTGGGTAGTGCCGCGTCGTCTCAATCGGCGGCGCCCGAAACAGTCGTCAGCGGGCAATGCGGCGCCTCGTCTGTAGCACATCTTCGCACGACGTTGTACTTTGGTTTGGCACGGCCCAAAGGGTCAGTGAGCGAACTGGAATGGCAGATCTTTCTGCGCGATGAGGTCACGGCTCGCTTTCCAGAGGGGCTGACCGTGTGGGAGGCGAACGGCCAGTGGCGTCATCCCAGCAACGGCCAGATCGAGCACGAAGGATCGAAGGTGCTCCTGCTTGTGCATCCGGACACCACGACCGCGCGGTCGGCCGTCCAGGCCGTCATCACACAGTACCGCCAGAAGTTCGAGCAGGAATCGGTCCTGTGGGAGACCGCTAACGTGTGTGTAGCCTCATAACCTTCCAGCGGAACGTTACGGAGGCGGCGCCGATTCGATGGACGTGGTGTAGACGAAGTCGCCGTTCGCGCTGCCATCGCCATCGGCCGCGTTGGCCGAGACGTGAAACACCACAGGCACGCTTCCAGCCGGGGCCGTCCACTCGATCGTCCAGCGCGTGACGTCCGGTGCGGAGACCGACGCTCCGTCTTTCTTCTGGTTCGCGTACTGAATGCCGCCCTGAAGTTCGACGCCGACCCGCAACGGTTCATCGGAGCCAGGAGCCAGCGTGCCGGCCTGCGCGCCGCTGTCCTTGAATCGCGCTGCGAGTTGAAAGCCCGCACGCGTCATGCCGGAGCGGGTGAGCGTCACCGTCAGCGTGTACTTTTCTCCGGCAGCAAACCGCGCCGGGACACCGTCAATCACGACGCGTCCCGGACTCAGGTTTGGCTCTGAGGAGAAGTGGCACGCGTGGCACGACTCCTCTTTGAAGCCGCCGGAGAATCCAGGCGGCGCTCCATCGGGATAACCGCCGTGCGAGGCCGCCAGCCGAATGCTGGCGGCCACGAGCGTGGCGGTCGCGAGGCTGCTCACTTCGCGGGCTGCAACGAGATCCGGCCGACCTTGTTCCCGTCGGTCCCGAACCACATCATCCGCGTCTTCCTGTCGAAGTGCATGTGACGGATCGTCCCGCTGACCTCGATGTTGGCGAAGAACTTCTCGGTCTTTGGATCGAAGCCGACGAGTCGTTTGGTGTTCGCCTCGGAGAACCAGATGCGATCCTGATCGTCCTTGGTCAGCGCGTAGGGGCCGGACTTGGCGCCGCCTGGCGCCGGCCATTCCTTCACGTCGCCATTGGCCGGGTTGATCCGGGTGAGCATGCCGCGCGCCTCGTCGCCGACCCAGATGGTGCCGTCGCTCAGCACGTCGAGACGTCGCGACCGCGACGAGTCAGCACCCTCCTTGAACCGTGTCACGGCCATCGTCTGCGGATCGATCTTCGCGACCATGCCGACGCGGAGCAGCGCGACCCAGATCGTGCCGTTCGTGTCGATGACGATGCCGTAGGGATTCGACGGCGACTCGAACGGCGTGATCAGATCGACCTTTTCGGTGGCGAGGTGGAGCCGGCCGACACGATTCGATCCCTGCGAGGTGAACCAGATGTGCCCCTTGCCGTCGAACACCATCGTGTGCGGATCCTTGGCCTCACCGGTCATGATCACCGTGAAGGCACCGGTCGTGGGATCGAGACGGCCGATGCGGCCGTTGCGGTTGCCGGCGTACCACACCGTGTTCTTCTCATCGACGATGAGCGTGTGCGGGTGGGTGCCGGCTTCGATCTCGTATTTCTTCTGCGCGCCGGTCTTGGGATCGAGGTTGGCGATGTAGTTGCCCTGCTGGCCGACGAACCACACCTTGCCGTCTGGCGCCACCGCGGGATCGCGCGTGCGGCCGCCCCATTCGACCGGCCATTCCTTGAGATCGAACGTGCCCCCCTGTGCTGCGACGGGCGGCGCCCAACTGAGCAGGACTGCCGCTGCGAGCATGACGAACTTGGTCACGATATCCCTCCAGTCCTCATATTACGAGCCGGCCATCACACCCGTAACGGGTCAAGAAGTCCGCTGGAGAACGGCTCAGTTCTCCCCTTGGGGCCAGAACTCAATCAACTGTCCCACGGTTCACCCCAGCTACCGTTCGGCCCCCCCTTGCTGCCCGCAATGCACGGGCCTAGCATCTTCGCACTTCCCACGCAGGCGCTGACTCCAAGGTCACGGCTGCTGAAGAGTATGGAGGGTGCGATGACGCGTTTTAATCCCATGTGGCTTGCCGTCGTGTACGTCCTGGTGCTGTCGGTCCCCACATCCGCCCAGACGACGGGGGCAACGTTGCAGGGGACGGTGGCCGACGATCAGGGCGGCGTGCTACCCGGCGCCAACATCACCATCGCGAACACCGACACCGGCTGGACGCGTGACGTCGTGTCGGACACGCGCGGCTGGTACCGCGTCGCGGCCCTGCCACCCGGCCCTTATGAGGTGCGAATCGCGATGTCGGGGTTTGTGGACTATATCCATCGGGGCCTGGTCCTGACGCTCGGACAAGAAGCCACGGTCAACCACGCGCTGAAGCTCGCCACCGTGTCGGAAACGATCACCGTCACCGGCCAGTCGCCGCTCGTAGAAACGACGAGCAACACGCTCTCGAAAACCATCACACGCACCGAGCTCGACACGCTGCCGCTGAACGGGCGCAACTTCTCGAACCTGGCGGCGATGTCACCCGGCGTGGCGATGGTCGGCAACAACAACAACAACGTGCTCGCCGCCGGCCAGACCAACCGCAGCAACAGCTTCCTGATCGACGGGACCAGCAACGACGACACGACGGTGGCCACCTCGCGCGGCGGGTTCTCGCTCGAAGCGGTGCGTGAGTTCGCGGTGATGGCGAACCAGTTCAACGCCGAGTACGGAATGGCCTCCGGCGCCATCGTCAGCGTGGTCACACGCTCCGGGACCAACGACCTGCAGGGCCGCGCGTTCCTGTTTCATCGCGACGACAGCTTCGACGCGCAGGATCCCTTCTCGAAGGCGCAGGGCTCGGGCCAGTCGCCGTTCAGCCAGCAACGCTACGGCGGCTTCCTCGGCGGCCCGGTGATTCGCGATCGGTTCCACTTTTTCGGGTCGTTCGAAGGCCTGCGCGAACGCAGCACGTCGGTGATCACGTCGAGTCTCGTTCCCGCCGACCAGCGGGAGGAGCCGGCGACCAGCGATGGCGATCAGTACTTCGT
>JALDXK010000251.1:0-8144 GCA_032155105.1 Acidobacteriota bacterium | reverse complement strand
AACGCGACGACGCTGGTCATGCGATCGCGCGCCGGGCCTTCGAACCGCAGCTGCGCCTGCACGTAATGTTTGCGGCCGTTCAGCTCCTCGGTGAAGGCGACGATCGCGCGCCGGGTGTCCACCAGCTGGCGTAGCCGCGTCAGGAGGCGGTCGCCGATCACCTTGTCTTCACGAAACCGCTGTTCGATCCAGGTCGACGTCGCCAGCCTGCTCGAGCGATCGAAGACCAGCCAGCGGTTCGACATCGGCCCGCGCTCGGTCCAGACGTAGAACGATTCGACGAATGGACTCTCGGTCAGCGCGTCGTTGAACACCGGCTCGATGAACTGCAGGTCGAGCGGCTCGGTCCGGCCCTGGGTGATGCGCAGCAGCACGCTGATGTGTGGCCGCTTCAGGTAATCCTCGGTGGCGCGGGTCAGCGAGTCGGCCGTGTCGCTGCTCAACTGGCGCAGCACGACCTCGGAGGTCGTTTCGAGATCGTCGAGCGACTTGAACTGGAAATAGAACAGCACCGCCATCGGGATGGCGACCACCACCGCGAGCCCGGCCGCGAGGCGCAGGCCACGATCGAAGAACTGCTGCGTGAACGAGCCGCGTGATGCCATTACCTGTTCATCTCCGCCGACAGCCAGGCGTGCACCTGTTGCCAGCCTTCGAGCTCCGGATGCTGCGTGACGAGCGCCCACAGGATCGCGCTCGTATCTCCCAACAACTGCTGCCGGTACTCCCGCGGCAACCCGGTGGTCGCGCGCTGCAGGTCGCGCAGCGCGCCGCCCGCGTCGCCGGTCGCGACCTTGCACAACGCGAGGCGCGACGCTTGTACCGGGTTGTGCTCGGCGTCGCGCGACTGACCCTCCGTATAGGCCGAGAGCGCCGCCTGGAAACGCCCCTGTAAAAACAGTGTATGCCCGAGATTGTAATGGCCAAAGGCCATCCCCGGTACGAGTTGGATGACCTGCCGGAACGCCGCCTCTGACGCCGCCAAACGGCCGAGCTCTCGGCGGACCACGCCGACGTTGTTGAGGGCCTGAGGGCTCGCGGGATCCAATGCCAGCGCTCGCTCGAAGGCCTCGAGCGCGTCGGTGGGCTGGTCGAGTTCACCAAGCGTGCCGCCCAGGTTCCCCCAGGCGGGTGCAAATCCGGGCAGCAGGTCCGCCGCGCGACGAAAGCTCCCGCTCGCCTTGACCATGTCGTCCTGCCGCAGCCACAGCTTGCCGCGCTCGTAGTGCGCGGCCGCCCAATCCGGCGCCAGCGCGATGGCCTCGTCCAGGTCGCGGGCCGCCGCCTCGAGATCGTTGACCTCCATGCAGGCACTGGCGGTCGCGACCAGGGTCGCGGGCGTGCGGCCGGCATTGAGTGCCTCGACGCACAGCGCCAGTCGCTCGGCCGGATCGGACATTCGAAACGCCACCGCGAGGGGATGGGTGCCCGCTCCGTGTGCTCCGTTCTCCTCCGTGCCCTCGGAGATGACAAGCTTGGCGTTGCCGTGTTTCCCGAGAGCCGCCATCCATTCCGCGTCGAGGTATTTCTTCTGCGTCGTGACCAGCTGCGTGCCGCTCGTCTGCGCGTTGACGTAGGCCTCCTCGACATTGACGGCTCGGATCACGACCGGACCGCCCGGCAGATCGGGGCACAAAGGATAACGGAACGGCCACGTCGCGGCCGGCGGCGCGTCGATGATCAGGGGCGACGGCACGCTACGAGCAGTTGCTTCCTTTGCGCTCGCCTCGCACCCACTGCGAGAGCATCTGGAATTCGGGATCGTTCCGCGACGGCCAGCGGCGCGGGCCGTTGTGGGTGTAGGAGCCGCCGCCGTCAGGATGGAGCGGCTTGAGCAGGAAGCGGCTCTGCTCAGGATTACCGGCGATGATCAACCGCGAGATCGTCGAGAACGCACGCTTGGCTTCCTGGTCGTTCCATGCGCGGCCGTCTTGCGCCAACGGGGCGAAGCCGATCAGGCCCGCCGCGTGACAGTTGCTGCACTTGATGTGCCCCTCTCGCGCATTGGCGAATACCGGCTGCACGCATGCGCGGAAGAAGTCGAAATCGAGCGGCGGCTCCGGCTTGGCTGCGTACCGATCCGCGGGCAGGCTCGAGATCCAATTGAGCAGCGCCAGGTATTCAGGGTCCGTGCGCGACTTCCAGAACGACCCGCCGGTGTGGCCCATGCCGCCGGCAGCCGGCTCGAGCGGCTTCAGCAGCAGCCGGCTCGTGGCCGGCGCCGTCGTGTTCACGAGCCTGGTCACCACGTCGAAATTCTTGCGCGATTGTTCAACGGTCCATCCAGCATCGGTGGCCGGTGTCTCGAGCGTGAACCGCACGCTGGTCTGCCAGGTATGGCACATCACGCACGCGGCATAGCCCGGCGTGGTTCCGCCGCGATCGGTCATGAACACTTTTTCGACCGTGCTGCGATACCGCTCGATATCGGCAGCTGTCGGAAAGCCGGCCTGTGCAGAAGACAAGGACGACGAGGACGCCAGCGTGGTGGCGAGCAGCACGGACGCGGCCGTCAGCAGCACTCGGTTGGCCATCGTCCCTACTCCTGCTGCTGTGCGCTCACGGTGGTGGGCGGATTCACGCGATCGAGAGGGAGGATGACGGTGCTGATGCGCGCCGGCCGCGCGCCGGTCTTGATCTTCGCGACGATCGCCAGCTTACGGAGGTCGACCGCGATGGTGTGATCCACGCCCGACACCGCCACGTACATGTACTTGCTGTCGGGCGTCGCGGTCATCCAGTTGGCGCTCGGGCCGACTTCGACGGCTCCGATGTACTTCAAGTCTGGCAGGCTCCACCCATAGATCCGGCTATCGAGGCGGCTCGATGCCCACACCGCCGACTTGTCCGGCAGTACTTCGAGCCCGTGCATGTCGCCGGTCTGGATGCCGTCGGCATTCTGTTTCCACAGCGGCAGCTTGGGCGGCCGCAGCAGATCGACGACCTTCCTCGCTTTCCAATCGATCACGAACACCAGGTTGATGCCAGTGGCCTGCGCGTAGGCGCGCTTCGTGGTTCCGTCGGCAGCGGCTTCGAACGCCATCGGCCGCACCTCGTGATGCGTCCTGCCGTACTGCGTGTGGCCGGTGAGCTCCATGCCCCAGGCCACCGTGTCGGTTTTCGGATCGATCACCTGGAACGCCGGCTCTCCGGGTTCGACCTCGCCGCGCAGGCCGGCGATCACCTCGCTGTCGTCGGGCGTGACGAACACGTTGTGCACCGTGCTGTGGACAGGAACGCTCTTGATCACCGTGTGCGTGGCGATGTCGATCACGTCGACGACGGCTGTCGGCGCTCCGGTGGGCTGAAACCCCGGTCCGAGCACTTTTGACGACCGGTTGACGATGGCCGCGTAGATCTTGCGGTGCTTCTTGTTGACGGCAATCTTGTTCGGCCGTTCCGACAGCGCAATCTGCTTCACGAGCGTCAGCGTCTTGGTGTCGAACACGTCGACGGTCTTCTCCTGCTCGTTGGCGCAGTAGTAATAGAGGGCGTCGGGGTGTAGCGCGATATTATGCGCGTGCGGGCAGCCCTTGATGACGCCGACCACCTTGTTGATCGCCGGATCGATGATGTGGTGGGTATCGCCCGCGTTGTTGCTCTGGACGATCCGGACGGCGACGCCGTTGTAGGAATCGAGCCGCGGCACCCCTTGTGCCGCGACCGGGACGTCGACCTGGAGCAGGCCCACCGCCGTCGCCAGCGCCCCGGCGCCCAAGGTCACAACCCGCAACGCCCGACTGGTGAGTGACGCCATTGCTGACCTCCCCGAACCGTCTTCGCGAGGCTTCGTCGCCTGGGACGGCGGGCTGAGAATACCATGACGCCCCGCGGCCGTATTCGCGGTTCCCTTATTGCTTCATCCGGCAGTCGAGGTGCATGCAGTTGCAGTGCAACTCCACTTGGGGCGCCTTCTTGCAGTAGTCGCTGCAGAATTTCGTTCCGGCGGACACAACGCAGTGGCAACTCGGGTGCGCGCACTTCTGATCGTTTTTCTGCTCAGCCATCGGAGGCGCCTCCTGCGGCGATTATGCGCCCGTGGCACGCTCAGCCAAAGCTCAGCCGGAGAGGACTCCCGTTGCCTATCGCAGCTCGATCAATTCAATGGCTTCGCGGCTCGGGCCCTCGATCATGACCGCGCGATAACCGCCGATGGAGTAGGGCTCTCCGAGGAACGTCACGTTCGCCGATCGCAGCCTGGCGATCCACGCGTCGAGCGTCGTCACGCTCAACGCGAAATGATCCATCAGGTGGCCGCGCGTGCTCACCGCGGGCGTGCCGGTCTGGTTCATGTACCAGAACAACGACACGTCGCCGAAGACCGTGGTGGTGATCGAGGGCGTGCGATGCATCCCGTCCCAATCGAGCGCCGGCAGGGTCTTGTCTGGCCCCCGGTCGACGGCGCAGGTCGCGTCCGTTCGCAACGCCTGTTTCGCCGCTACCGGCACCTGCAAATGTTTCTGATACCAGAGCTGCGCGCAGAACGGCTGGTCCTGGTACATGTGAACGTGATTGAAGCGCTCGGCCGGCATGTTGCCCTGGTATTCAACCAGCGCCTCGTCTGGTCCGCGCAGGTAGGCGAAGCCGGCGCCGCCTGCCGGCTTCACGCCCTTGGTTTTCGCGTCGGCAATGCCGGCGCGCGTCAGGCCGAGCACGCCCCGCCCGCCGGGCCAGGTGTCGCTGCTGATGAACACGGTGCCGGCGCCTTCCCCCGTGTACAGCGGCACGAGCGTCACCTGCTGCGTCAGAAAACGATCGAGTGCCGCTCGCACGTCCATCACGTGCCACCCGAAGTGCCAGAACGCGGTCTGTGGCTGAGTGGCCGGCGGCGTCGCGACCTTGTTGAACAATACCAGCACGTTGTTTGGCGAGCTCAGTGCGGGCTGGCCGGCAAACGTGGTGCGCGACGTAGACGGAAACGCTTTGATGTAGAAGTCGATCGCCGCGTCCGGGTTGACGGAATTCAGGTGCAGATGATGGAAGCCAGGAGCCGGTAACCCTTCGACTTGGTTGGCGTCGCGGGCGACGCCAACCGCGCTCAGGACAAGCGGGGAGCCAGGACCCGGTTGTTGGCCGGCAGCCGACAACTGGCACCCGAGCGCGATCAGTGCGGTCGCTACTGTTCGAGCCCGAGCGCCCATCGAATCCCTCCATTGATGTGCGCGCGGAACACGGGGTCGCCGCTCCAGATGTCGTCGCGGTGACCGAGCGACGTGTAGAACGAACGGCCCTTGCCGAACTCGCGCGTCCACGCCTGCGGGTAGTCGCCGCCTTTCTTCAAATGCGGCTGCTTCGACAGGTCCATCTTCTCGGTGTCGAGGCTGAGGAGCACGTGCACGCGGTCGCGTGAGAATCCCATCGGGATCTTGTTCTTGAACAACACATCGATGTTGTCGTCGGGACGCGCGGCATCCCAGGGCGCGGTGCCGAACAGGTAGAACTCGTCGACGAGCGGCCAGCCGGTACCGAGCATGCGCGTGGCGGGATGCGTCGTGTCTTCGACCTTGAGGACAGCGATGGTGCCCTGCGGCAGGTTGCGATTGAAATAGCCGCCGAGCATCTCGCCGAACGGCGCGTAGTCGTAGAAGGTCAACGACGCGCAGTGCGCGCCGATGAAGCCCTTCCCGCCGCGCACGAAATCCAGCAGGCTCTGCTTCTGCGCCTCGGTGAACCTCAGGTTGCCGTTGGTCATCATCATCACGCCGTCGAACTGCGCAAGGTACTGCGGCGTGAGGAACGAGAAGTCGTGTGCCTTGGCGTCGAGCTTGTAGCCCTCGACGGTCGTGACCTCGTAGCCGCCGATCTTGCCCAACTCGATCACCGCCTTCTCCGCGGGACCAAGGCTGGTGTGCTTGTAGAGACCCGCGTGGGTGAGGAAGAGCAGTCGCTTTGGCGACTGCGCCGAGAGGCTCGTGGCGGCGAGGAGGAGAACGACGACGGCATGTTTCATATCAGTGGCCTACGGTGTTCTTTGGTGTGGTCTCGCCCTTGTGGCAGGTATAGCAGGTGACCCGGCCAAGGACGGATTCGCCTTCCTTGGGTTTGTAGTCGGGGAAGTATTGCGTGTTGAGGGCCTTGGTCATTTCGAGCATCTGCCGCGCCTTGAGCTTTTCCGGCTTCTCCTCGCTGGCGAAGTTCCCGCGTGCGTGACACGTGTTGCAGGTGACACCGAGACCCTGCACGATAAGGTTCATTTCTTCCTGAAATTGCTGGGCAAACAGCCCGGTGAGGACTTTCACGTTGGGACTGTCGACTACGGTCGGGCTGGGCGCCTGCGGAGCAGCGCCCGCGCCCCCCGCGCCGCGGAGCGGCGCAAAGGTATGCGGTGCTTGTGCTTGGACGGTGCCTAGTGCCGGGTGCCTCGTGCCAAAGGGACATGCGCAAAGTGCAAAGATGAGAAGTGCGCGTCGTAACATCCGGCAGAGTATAGCCATCCTGGGCCGGCCGCCAAAGTCATGCTCGGGGTGAACTTGCGTGAATTTCGCGCCGCGTGCTATATTCGTCAGGTTCTCGTGAGCCTAGGACACCCTATCTAGGTTCAGTTGCACCGTGATGCGTTTGAGTTGGACCCCTTCACAGGGGACCTTCGAGCATCCGCCGGTGCCGAAAACACACATTCAGTAGGGTTTTTCAGTTTCAGACACCAAGCCGTTTGGGCTTTTAGGTCTGGAACACCCCGCCGTCGTCCTTGTGATCGACGAACCTAAAGGTTCGTCGCCGCAGGGATGGGATGGGCGGGTTTTTGGATGTTGCCAGGCGGCGACAAACCTTTAGGTTTGTTGATCGATGAACCTCGTGGTTTGTCGATCCGGCAAACGATGGAGTGCTCGTGCCGACGATTAGTCAGCTGGTCCGCAAAGGACGCGAGAAGGTCGAGTGGAAGACGAAGAGCCCGGCTCTGCAGAACAGTCCGCAGAAGCGCGGCGTCTGCGTGCGCGTGTTCACGCAAACCCCGAAGAAGCCGAACTCGGCGCTGCGCAAGGTGGCGCGTGTCCGCTTGACCAACAAGATCGAGGTCACGACCTACATTCCGGGCGTTGGCCACAACCTCCAGGAGCACTCGCTGGTGCTGATCCGCGGCGGCCGTGTGAAAGACCTGCCGGGCGTTCGCTATCACGTGGTGCGCGGCACGCTCGACGCGGTCGGCGTGCAGGGCCGCAAGCAGGGTCGATCGAAGTACGGCGCGAAGAGACCGAAGGCGTAAGGGATTAAGACATGCCGCGACGAAGAGAAATTCCGAAACGTGAACTGGTGCCGGACGCGATCTATCAGAGCCCGCTGGTCACCAAGTTCATCAACACGATCATGAGCGAAGGCAAGCGCTCCACCGCCGAGCGCATCCTCTACCAGAGCTTCGACCTGATCAAGGAACGCTCGGGCGACGATCCGCTGAAGGTGTTCAAGAAGGCCGTCGACAACGTCAAGCCGGCGCTCGAAGTGAAGTCGCGCCGCGTCGGCGGCTCGAACTACCAGGTGCCGATCGAAGTGAACCCGAACCGCCGCCTCTCGCTCAGCATCCGCTGGCTGGTCGGCTTCGCGCGTGCGCGGGGCGACGGCAAGACGATGCAGGAGAAGCTGGCCAACGAGCTGCTCGACGCGGCGAACCTGCGCGGCGGCGCCGTCAAGAAGCGCGAAGACACGCACCGGATGGCTGAAGCGAACAAGGCGTTCGCTCACTACCGCTGGTAGTTAAAAGTTAGAAATTAAAAGTTAAAAACGGCGGAAAGCAGTTCTTGTAATGGCGAGACAGGCACCACTAGAGAAAACCCGGAACATCGGCATCATGGCCCACATCGATGCCGGGAAGACGACCACTACGGAGCGGATCCTCTTCTACACGGGTATTACGTACAAGATCGGCGAAGTCCACGAAGGCACCGCCGTGATGGACTGGATGGAGCAGGAGCAGGAGCGCGGCATCACCATCACGTCTGCCGCGACGACGTGCTTCTGGCGCGATCACCGCATCAACATCATCGATACGCCGGGCCACGTCGACTTCACGGTTGAAGTCGAGCGTTCGCTGCGCGTGCTCGACGGCGCGGTCGCCGTGTTCGACGCCGTGTCGGGCGTGGAGCCGCAGTCGGAAACGGTGTGGCGCCAGGCCGACAAGTACCGCGTGCCGCGCATCTGCTTCGTCAACA
>JALDXK010000250.1:0-8144 GCA_032155105.1 Acidobacteriota bacterium | reverse complement strand
CTTTTTCCGCCTGTTAACCGGAGGGTTGCTGGTTCGAGTCCAGCCCGAGGAGCCACTGCCTCAATAATTTACGGACGACAGATCTTTCGTCCGATCTTCACGTTGCCCTTTTCCGAGCGCCTTTCATGCGGGTTTTTCTTTGGCGCCCACGAGCACCCCGGATGCTCGCGTGGGTTGCCGCGGTGAGACCCTGCGTCTTGCAATTCGCGTAAAGCAACCGATTGGCTCAATGAATTGAGTACGGATTGCCGAGACCCGTTGAGACGCTCGGTCCGCGCATCCGACGAGTCAGCGCGAGATTGAGAATCGCTCGGCGCATACCCTGCGGAGCCGCGACAGACAGACCGCAACCATGGTGAACCGAAGCGAGCCGAGCAGCCGAGACGACGACGGACGACACGACTGCAGGCTATCGGAGAACGCCCGCAACCTCAATCGACGCAATGCGAACGGTGTTTCTGGTAGGCACAGGCACTCCGATGGACGCCCGGTTTACGCCGCAGGAAGCAGTGATCCGTGGTCTGTCCACCCCGGCTGACTGCGACCTGACCGTCGTGTTGGTCTGGAGCCGCCTGGGCACGCCGCTCGTCGGAACAAGACCTGAAAGCACACCTTACCGGAACCGAGTGGGCGTTCGAGAACGCGCTGGCCGCGAATAGCCCTGTCTTTCCCTTCTCGATCCGGACGATCCGGCCTTTTAAAGTGTCGCTGTTTCTTCTTGACTGGTACATATTGTAGTGGTACAGATCGTCGCCATGAAATCAACTGGTGGATCTGGAACGCGAGTGAGGGCGCCGCTCACCGATCTCGAGCATGACGTCATGCTCGCGATCTGGGAGGCTGGACCGTCGGCCGTCGAGGCCGTCCATGCGGTGGTGGTTCGCAAGCGGCCGCTGAAGGAAGCGACCATCCGCACGATTCTGCGACGGCTTGAACAGAAGGGCTACCTAGCGCATGAGGCCGACGGGCGCGCCTACATCTATCGCGCGGTGGAACCGAGGCGTGGTCTCGCCGCCCGCGCCGTACGGCAGATCATCGATCGCTTCTGCCATGGCTCAGTAGAAGACCTCGTGAGCGGGATGGTTGACGCCAAGCTCCTCACGAAGGCCGAACTCGGCGCGCTGGAAGATCTGGTGCGCGAGCGACGGAAGGCGACATCAAAGTCCCTCAAGAAAGGCTGACGTGGAGATCCTTCTCGAATCGACCCTTCGATCGACCCTCATCGCCGCCTGCTTTGCACTGGTGCTCGCTAGTGTGCGAATCGGCTCTGCCGCTGCGCGACATCGCTGGTGGACGGCGCTCGTACTCATCATGCTTGCGCTCCCAATCGTCACCGCATGGGGACCCCGCTGGCGTCTTGAAATTGTGCCGCGGCCGACGGCGATCATGCCTCCCGTATCCGAGGTGTTGTTGCCAGCGATTGCGTCAACTGACATCGGTCTTCCCCTGAGCATGCCACTCCTCGTGCCAGTATCCGGGTGGTCATGGGCGAGCACGGCCCTCGTCGTCTACGCCCTGGGGCTCGTCGTGTTCGGTGGCCGTCTTGTCGTCGGAACGTGGCGCGCCCGCGCGCTCGCCAACCACGCCACGCTCGTTCAGGGTCGCTTGACCAGTGAAGCCCTGAGCACGCCGGTGACTACGGGGTTCGTGTCGCCGCGGGTGATTCTTCCCGCGGGCTGGCCCACCTGGCCATCCGAACGATTGCGCGCAATCCTGGCGCACGAAAGCGAACATGTTCGACGCCATGACACGTTGGTGCAGTGGCTTGCCTTACTGAATCGCAGCGTCTTCTGGTTTCACCCGCTCGCCTGGTGGTTACAGACATACGTGAAGGAGTTGGCGGAAGAAGCGTGCGATGCGGCGGTGATCGCCCGAGGCAACGATCCCGTCACCTACTCGGAAGCGCTGCTGCAATGCGCTGAATCGGCCGCGATCGCTGGGGGACGCGTGAACGCGATCGGGATGACCATGCCCGGTAGCGCATTGCCGCGGCGCATCCGACGGATTCTGTCGCCTGTGCATCCGCCACCCGTGTCAACGCCGCGGCTGGTGTGTGCCGTGATCCTCACGGCCAGTTCCGCGGCGACGGTGATCATCGCGGCGCCAGGCGTGACACCGACGCGCTCGCCATTGGCGAGGCCCCTGCTGCAGGCGCCGGCGCCCGCCGTGGCTGGCGGGAGTCCCGCGTTCGATGTGGTGTCCATCAAGCGAAATCCGGAGCGTGGCACCAACTATCCGCTCTCGCCGCCGGTCGGCGGCCGTCTGGCGCTGCGCAATCAGTCGGTGAGGAGCCTGATCTCCAGCTCGTACCGGGTTCAAGACTATCTGATTATCGGTGGCCCGGCTTGGCTGAGAACCGACGGTTTCGACATTGACGCGGTGGTGGAAGCCACACCAGCGCCACCACCACCGCAGATGTTGCTCATGATCCGAACGCTTCTGGCCGACCGCTTCAGACTGGTGATGCACAACGAACGACGTGAGTTCCCCATCTACAAGCTGGTGATGGCTCGTGATGACCATCGCCTCGGTCCGAACATCCGCCCAGCCGACTGCGTCCTTCGCCCTCTCGGCGGCGGACCACCACCTGAGGGCCGCCAGGTGTTTTGCGGCACCAATGTCGGTGTCGGCTCGATGTTGGTCCGCGGCGGGACGATGGCGTTGCTCGCCCAGCAGCTGGGCCGCTACGCCGGTGCTGGACGGCCAGTTGTCGATGCCACGAACCTGGTGGGGGAATTCGAGTGGGAGCTGAAGTGGACACCCGAATCACCCGACGGCAACGTTCCGGTCGATGCCGTGCCGATCTTCACGGCATTGCAGGAACAACTTGGCGTGAAGCTCGAGCCCTCGCGCGGTCCCGTCGATGTGCTCGTCATCGACAGCGTCGCGCCCCCATCGGAGAACTGACCAGGGCGTTCAATGCGACCAGGAACCTGACGCGTCGAGAGGCAGAGATTATGGGCTTCTGGAATGACGAGAACGCCCGCGTCGCGGCGGTTCTTGATGAAACGCAGCTACGTGGACGCATCGGCCTCGGAGTCGCAACGGTCGTCGGGGCGCTTTTCGCGGGCGCACTGCTCGCTCCCGTGCGCGACGTGGAAGCCGACGAGCAAGAGAGCCAGGATCGTGCTCGATTCGAAGTTGCGTCGATCAAACCGAATCAGTCAGATGCGAGCACGATACGGTGGACGTTCGAGAATGGTCGCTTTACTGCCGTGAATGTGACTCTCAAGGCGCTCGTGAGCAGCGCATATGGGTCACCACAACAACCATTGGCGGACTTTCAGATCGCAGGCGGACCTCGATGGCTCGATTCGTCTCGTTTTGACATCGCTGCAGTGGCGCCGTCGGATGCGAGTCGTGGCAGCGGTGTTTCGCCTGCGGCCGCAGTTGGGATGCTGCGGACGCTCCTGGAGGAACGATTCCAACTGCGCGCGCACTTCGAGGCACGAGAACAAGCGATTTACGCCCTCGTTCTCAATGAAGAGGGGCGATTGGGTCCACGGTTGCGCCAACGGACGGCTGATTGCGCAGCGGTCGCGAGTGGAGCGGTAAAGGGCGATCCCTGCGGCGGCCAGATCTTCCCTGGAAATATCTCTGCTCGCGGGACGTCGATGACGCAGCTTGTCAGTGGACTAGCGAGGCTGATGCCGAATGTCGGGCGCATGGTGGTTGATCGGACTGGTCTCACCGGAACCTACGACATGGATCTGACATGGACACCTGATCAGTTGCCGACGGTCGATCCGTCCGCGGGGCCCATGCCCATTCCACGAGTTGATCCAAGCGGCCCATCCCTCTTCACGGCATTGCGAGAGCAGCTTGGTCTGAAGCTCGAGTCCGCGCGGGGATCGGTGCAAGTGCTGATTATCGACAGTGCGGGTGAGCCTACGCCCGACTGAGGTTGACTGACAGGCCACTTTGCGGGGCAACACGTTGTGAAATTGCACCTGGCTCACAAGTCTCGCACTTCCACACGCTGGCATCATCCGTTGGCGTTGACCACTGCGGCGACGCCAGGTTCGGCCTTCATCCTCGTCGTGATGGCGGCGCTTGCGGTGACTGCGGTGACAGCGCCGCTCGTCGGAGCCCAATCGACGCAGCGTCGGCCCGTGGCGGCGTCCGAATTGGGCACGCTATCCCTGGTCGTCTATGACCCGCTTGGCGAGCCTGCCGCTGATGTCCTGCTTGTCTTCGAACAAGGGGCCTTTCAGGCTGGAGCGCTCTTTGGTGAGGGGCGCACCGATGACAGTGGTCGCTATCGCGTGCGCCTACCTCCGGGCAAGTACGTCTTCACGGCACTGCTGGACTTTTTTCCGCCGACTGAGGTCACGGTCTCTGCAGGCGAAGCGACCCATCACGACGTTCGCATGAAGGTGGATGCGGTGACCAGCACCTTCACCGTGTGTCTGGATTGCCCATCTGGGGCCGCTCCCGCCGTGCCGCCATCGATTGCCGAAGAGATGCGACGCGATCGCGAAGCTGCCGCGGCGCAGGTGGTTGCGCCTGCGGAGCCCCCGGGCGGCTGGGAGAGCTACACGCCAGGAGTGCCACCGCTCCTCGCGCAGCGACCTGACATCCCTGGCGGCACCGTTATCGTGGAAGGTCGCATCGCCACGGACGGGCGCGTACTGGATGTGACAATCGTTTCCGCGGCACACGCTGCCCTGGCCGACGCGATCCGTGCAGCCATTCAAGCAGAGCGTTGGCAGCCTGCTCGCGTTCGCGGCATCCCGATCGAGACCCCTCTCCGCCTGACGATCGACTACGTCCGGCAAGGAGCACAGAAATGAAATCGGTGGCAATCGCGCTGATTGTGGGCGTGACGTCGTCCACGGCGTTCACGCAAGCCCCCGCGGGAATGGCCACCCGGCGCACCTTCGAAGTGGTTTCGGTCAGGCCCAATCATTCGGGGGACGGACGCCTCAGCTTTGGCAACACTCCTGGCAGGTATGAAATTGTCAACGCACCGCTTCGCACGATCGTTCGCGTGGCGCACCAGGTCCAGGACTACCAAATCGTCGAGGCGCCAGACTGGATTGCCACGGAACGGTTCGACATTCTGGCGACCACCCCTGCCGTCGTCCCCGCCGAGCGGGCCGAAATGCTCCGCAGTTTGCTGGCGGATCGCTTCGGTCTGCGCACACGCGTCGAACGCCGCGACATGCCAATCTTTGAGATGGTGCTGACGCAGTCAGTGGGTCGACTTGGCCCCTCAGCGCGCGCCACCACCGTGAATTGTGCGGCTCTTGCCGTTGCGCGCGGCGGCGGGGCCCCACCACCGGCACCGCCGGTCGGAGTCCGGCGCGATCGGCCGCTCTGCGGCCTGTTGCTGCGTCCTGGCATACTGATGGCCGGCGCGATGACGATGGGCGAGTTCGCACAGGCGCTGGCGCCGCAAGTGAATCGCTTCGTTCTGGACCGAACCGGCATGACTGGATTCTTCGATTTCGATGTGCAGTTCGCGCCCGAGCAGATGATGCTTCCTCCCCCTGGCGCTCCTCCGCTGCCGCCCGTCGATCCACAGGCCCCATCCCTCTTCACGGCCTTGCAGGAGCAACTAGGTGTCCGGCTGAATGCCACGCGTGCGCCCATCGACGTACTGGTGATCGACGTCGTCAGTCGTCCGACGCCGGATTAGTAGCGTTCTTGGGGTCGAACAATAAGCGCCGTGAACCCCGTAATGTCCCACAACTGGATCGCCGAGAAATGCCGACAGTTTGCGGCCGCAAAGCGGGCGTTTCGGGGAGTAACGTTGCCCTTTTCTTGCCCTTTGGATGCAACAAGGAGCAGCAAACGTCAGCATGGGTCGGCACAAGGCGAAGGTCGCGAATCGTCAGGGTCTACGAGACATGAGAGTGAATCTGGCAACGCGCAGCAAACTGCCGCAAACGCTGGCTAACGCTTCTTTTTCCGCCTGTTAACCGGAGGGTTGCTGGTTCGAGTCCAGCCCGAGGAGCCAAACCCGATCGGATCCTTGCGGGTTTGGCTCTCAGTTTCTCTTGCCTCGCTCCGCTCGGGCGGGCCGCCTTCGGCGGCGCTGTCCACTGCGGACGGATCTTCTTCTTCAGATCGTCCCACTGTGACGTGAACTGTGACATAACCCTGTCGCAGCGATCGTGCGACGTCGGCTTCTTCGCTTCATCGACGTAGAGCGCGGGCTTCAGCCCGCGCGGCTGGCTCGGATGGCGCGGGAACTTCAATTTGAACGACGGCTCGAGCGCCGCTGCTGCTTCGACGAGCGCCTTGCGCCGAATGTGGCTGTAGTGCGCATCATCGCCGGCGAGACGTGTCCTATCTGCGCCTGGATAACCCAGTCTGGCTGCCCCTTCTCGGCCAGCCGCGTGAGCGCGGTGTGGCGTCCATCGTGGAAACGTACGTGAGCAAGCCCCGCAGCTTTTCGTAACGATCGCCATGCCGAGCGCCATGACGTCATCGGACGCGATGGGTCGATCTTCTTGTCGCGCCCGTGCCATGGGAAGAGGAAGTGCTCACCGTCGTCGAAGCCCACGGCCTTGGCCCGCGAGTAGAGCTCCTTGAGTGCACGCGCACAAGCGTCGTTGAGGCTCGGGTCGCGCCATCCTGCCGGCGTCTTCGAGCGTCGGATCTCGATGCGCGCCTTGTCCCAATCGACGTGCTTCCACTGCAGGCCGCGGATCTCGCACGCGCGCAAGCCACAGTAGAAGGCGAGTGCCGAGGCAACGTACGCGAAGATCCACTCAGGCCTCGATCTCGCCGCCTCGAATAGACGCTTCTGCTCGTCATCGGTCAGCGCCTGGCCTACAGGCGGTTTCGTGTTCTTCAGCGCGCGGTAGTCTTCTTGGAGGCGATACCAGAGTCGTGCGTGGCGCAAGACCTGCCGCAGGACTGAGAGTTCGCCATTGACTGTCTTCGGCGCGCGACCGGCGTCGATCCTCGCGTTCTGATATGCCGCGATCTGTTCCGGTGTGACGTGGCGGAGCGTCGTCGTGCCGAAGAACTCGCCAAGCGGCTTCGCGTTCTCGGTCCAGTAGGCCACCATGCGCGGTGACACCTGGGCGCGGCGTTCCTTCGCGTACGCCTCGATCGCTTTGCTGACATCGAGCGCGCCGTACGAGCGACCTCGACCTGCCGGATCTGCGGGCCGACGCGCGAGCTCGGCCACGCGCTCCTTCTCGTGCTCTTTGGCCTCGCGCCAGTCCGTCGCGTGGAGCGGCTCTCGGTACCGTTGACCGCCCACAACGGTGTCCATCCAGTACTGTCGGCCGCGCTTCCACAGGGTCATCGACGTCGTCGTCGTCTATCACAGGTTAGCGTCGCCAACGTGCTTCGACTGGTCAACCACACTGGCCTCGACGAAGCGTTCGACGTCGGCTGCCAGGTAGCGCACGGCGCGCCCGAAGCGGACGAATCGTGGCCCTTTACTCTTCAGTCGCCACGCCCGCAGCGTGGCCACTGACAGACCGAGTTGCTTCGCTACTTCGTGCTCGGTCAAGGCTTGCGAGTGATGATCGCTCATGTGATTCCTCGCGTTCTGCTCGTATTCGCATTTCGTGATTCGGCTCGCTCCGACAATTGCCGTTCACCGGGCGCGCGGAAGCGGTGTCAAGGTCGCGCCTCTCGATCGCCGCGCGGCGCGCGCAGCGCGCGAAACCTGGACGCCGCTGAGCACGCCCGCACGATCGAAGGTCGGAGCGAGCGTGGCGACCACCTGCCCGGAGGAACGGCTCTCTTTGCGCGGCAACCGGTTTCGCTGAGTCATACGACCCCGCTCCCTCGGCTGCGATTTTCGAGGGGGAGCGACGTCCCACCAGGGGACAGACGTCGACCGTGGTTGGGTCGACGTTTCCCGCCGGAGGGGGCGTCGCTCCCCCCTCGTCTCTCGACCCGAGGGTCGACCCAGTGAGAACGCAGAGCGAGGCCGATTTTGTTGGCCGAATGGCGATCGAGTAGAGACAGCGCGGGGTGTGTGGAGAGGGACATCGTCGAAACTGAACGTTGTCCCCTCGCTGTCCCCGTTGGCGACGCGCGTCTCGATGCGCACCACAGAGAACTCGTCGCGCAACGGCGTTGAACCGACACGGAGAAGGACGATCGGCAGGGAAGATCGCCTTGGCGGCTCTGTCGCGCACGGTTGGTCGACGTCGTGTGCCACGGCGCTTCTC